>JAPPDN010000323.1 GCA_028824575.1 Candidatus Poribacteria bacterium
ATCGCTTGGTTCACCTCGCGGGACTGGGGGCAAGATATAAGGACAACTACAGGCGAGACAGCACGGAAGTTGCGTCGGTTAAGCCTGATTACAACATGCCTCATTTATATGCAGCTCATCTTTGGGGCGATTTTGCGACATACCGGCAGCAGACTTGACGCGCATCTCCTCTTTGCTTTCTTGGTGGCACTACATGTCTTTTTGCTTGCAAGACGTTTGTTAGCAGTGGATAGTGAATCAGACGGAATTGGACAATCAATGCCATTATTATTACTTGGACTGCTTGCTGTCCAGTTAATGCTCGGCACCGGGGCATTTTTCGCGAAATTAACTGCATTCGGAGAAACATTCGCAGCAGCACTTACGGTCACAATTACCACTGCACACGTCGCAGTCGGCGCACTCATGCTGGTAATCAGTTTTGTGCTTACCCTGAAAATCTACCGGTTCACTGATGCATCGGTAACTATTGAAACAGCAGCGAGCGGCGCGCTGGTTACAGAGTGAAATAGACATTATGCCTTTGACAACAGTAACGTTACCAGACAACACAGATACGGCAAATCCACCGTCGAAACACACAGTTTTTGCGCGACGCGTCGCTGACTATGTTGAGTTCATCAAACCGAGGTTGGTGATGATGATCCTCATTACGACTGCTGCCGGTTTTTATCTTGGCGCGCAGCAGACTATAGATTGGCTGCTCTGCTTGCATACACTTGTCGGGGCAGGATTGACAGCGGCGGGGGTATTAGGACTCAACCAATACCTTGAACGCGATGTAGATGCACAGATGAAACGGACGCAGGAGAGACCGCTCCCGGATGGTCGGATGAACCCGTTGGAGGCATTAATCGTTGGTGTCGCTCTCACAGGTAGCGGAATGCTTTACCTGACGTTTATTGTTAATACTTTGAGTGGATTCGTCATTTCGCTGATAGTCGTGAGTTACCTGTTTCTCTATACGCCGCTAAAGCGGAAGACTTCGCTGTGTACGCTGATCGGGGCAGTGCCGGGCGCGCTCCCGCCTGTCGTCGGATGGGTCGCAGCGCGAGGGACGCTAACAGGCGAGGCATGGGTGCTGTTTGCGATACTCTTTTTATGGCAGCTGCCGCATTCTCTTGCAATCGCCTACATCTATCGCGAAGACTACGCAAAAGCCGGATTCCGCCTATTACCGGTCATTCATCCAGATGGCGCAAGCACGTGCCGACAAATTGTGATTAATTGCATCGCACTCCTCGGTATCGGTTTATTGCCTGCCTTGTACAACGTCGCAGGGAGTGTCTATTTTTTCACAGCACTGTTGGCAGGTGGGACGTTTCTGGTATTCGGTATCTATTTACAACGTACACGCTCCGTGAAAGCCGCACGCTACCTGTTATATGCATCGTTGCTTTATCTACCAGTGGTATTTATCACAATGGCGTTGGATAAAATTTAGATTAATGAGGAAGGAAAATGAACGCGCCAGAGCATCGCAAGCGAAATCGCCGCCTCGGACTTATCTTGGCCCTATTGTTTGTAGGATTATTTGCTATTGTGACAGCAGCGATAATTACAGGCAGCAAAGCACCGCAATCTGTTGAAAGTGTTGTGAGTAGTCTTGTTGTTCCGGTTCTCGGCATTATCGGGTTGCTATTGATTATCGCAGCGATAGGGGAAATTGTTCAAAAGCGTCGCCTTACTATTATTTTATCTCTACTTGTGACAGTTCTTTTTGTCATAGGAGCGATAGCAGGGGGTGTTACCGCAACGATTTTAGGTGTTGCCGTTCGCATTATCGTCCTGCTACTGATTATTGCGGCGGTAGTTGAGATTGTTCTGCGAATTCTAAAAAATAGGGTACGCGAATGATGACACATAATAACTCTGAAGTCCAAGAACGCCAACCCTTGAGCAACGCACGATTGGGAGTATTGGTCTTACTCGGGGCAGAGACGATGCTGTTTTCGGGGCTTATCGGGACGTTTCTCGTCTTTCGGGTCGGGAATGTTACATGGCCCCCACCATCGCATATCGGGATTGAGTTGCCACGTGTCGTAACCGGCATTAATACCGCCCTGCTTTTGCTCAGTGGTTACACAATGTTTCAAGCGTGGCGCGCAATTCAAAAAGACAGAGTGAAGCAACTCCGTAATTGGCTTTTAATCACAGGGATGCTTGGGCTGCTTTTCCTCGGTGTGCAGGGAAGCGAATGGGTCCAACTCATTCGCAACGGGCTTACACTCCAGTCTGGTGTGTATGGCGGTATCTTCTATGTGCTGATCGGGTGCCACGCTGTTCACGTCCTGAGTGCTGTTATCTGGGTCTTCATAGTTTTGGGTATGGCAATGGCAGGACGGTTCTCGGCAGCCCGATACACGGGGGTTGATACT
>JAPPDN010000118.1 GCA_028824575.1 Candidatus Poribacteria bacterium
CACTGATTCCGCAGCGGGGTCTGCAGATGCCACGGCGGTATCGTTCAGAGCATTCACTGCGATATAGATGCCTTCGGCAGCAAAGAGGATGCCTAAGATGATTGCAAACCCTTTCAGTTTGCCTGACATTGCCCCTTTCACTGAAAGCGTTCCAAGGTTCAGGAGCATAATCACGAAAAGAAATAGTACCATAATCGCGCCTGCATAAACGATAATTTGCGCTGCAGCAACGAAGTGCGCGCCTAATAACACAAACAGCCCTGCCTGTGCGAAAAACGTTACGATAAGCGAGAGCGCACTATAAATCGGATGTCGAAACGAGATGACAGCAATCGCGCCAATCAGCGCGACAGCCCCAAAGAGAATAAATAGAATCTGTTCTGGATTCATTCGCGCCCTCCTACTCTATAGCGTCTAACGCGCTGGATGTAACGTGCTGGTCGTTATCCCGTATTGCTGGTTCAGGTGTTTTGTTCATGACCAGCAGCCCTGCCACAATTGATACAACAATAAACGCCGCTACGACATTGCCAATCCCGACAACCAAACGAGAGCCAGTCATTATCCATAGGGTGCCGGTTACGACGATGGAAGTCAAGGCGACGGGTAACAGGAATTTCCAACCGAAATTCATGAGTTGATCATATCGGAATCGTGGAAGTGTCCATCGGACCCAGATAAACACGAACAGGAAAATCGCTGTTTTGACGAAGAAGATACCGAACGAGATAAGTCCACTCCATACGGGACCGCCCACATTTTCTAAGCCGAAGAAATGCCACCCGCCTAAGAAGAGGGTCACCGTCACAGCGGAGCCGACAATCATGTTCATGTATTCCGCCATAAAAAACATCGCGAATTTCATGCTGCTGTATTCGGTGTGATACCCTGCGACGAGTTCCTGCTCGGCTTCTGCGAGGTCAAACGGTAACCGGTTCGTTTCCGCATACATCGCAGTCGTAAACGCAAGAAACGCGGGGAAGTGAATGAGGAAGTTCCATTGCCACGGATATGCGCCTTGTTCTATGGCGATTGCCCGAAGACTGAGTGAACTTGTCAACATCAGGATGCCGATGATTCCCAATCCGAGTGTTAGTTCGTAACTAATCATCTGCGCCGATGACCGTAGACCGCCTAAAAGCGAATACTTGTTATTTGATGCCCAGGCCCCGAGTACAACGCCGTAAACACCGAGAGACGTAATCGCTAAGATATATAGAATACCTATGTTGATGTCCGCAATCTGAAGCGGTATCTCGTAGCCAAACAGTGTGATAGCACTTCCAAATGGTACGACTGCAACGGTAATAAGTGCTGGAACTAATAACATCGCGGGTGCGAGTACGTAAAGCGGCTTATCCACATGATCCGGGATGAGATCTTCCTTAAACAGGAACTTAAGCCCATCTGCGACAGGTTGGAGCAGCCCTTGCGGCCCCACACGATTCGGTCCCAATCGATCCTGCATCCATCCGCTCACCCGGCGTTCCGACCAGATCATTAACATCACACCTATAAGCAACATGTGGACAATGATGAGAATTTTAACAACAGAACTGAGGATTAAAACGAGAAGCGGCATATTCTCCATAGTTTCTCCTTCTTGATAGCTTCTAAAGGCTACAGGCTTAAGCTAACTTAATTCCCGCATCCCCAATATTTTGATGTGTTGCGTCCGCATAGCCTTGCACACTCTCTGCAATTGCTATAGCAATTTCACCAGAGAAACGATAGTTCATCTCACCGCCTAACTGGTTAGCAAGTTGCTGTGTGATCTCCCAGTCCACACGTGCTTCGCCCGGCGGATCAATCGTCTTGCGAATCCGTTGTACCCAGCCCGTTGAATTGGTGAAGGTCCCGTCTTTCTCAGCGAAAGTTGTTCCGGGTAACACTACATCCGCCAATTGCGTAACCTCTGACGGCAAAACGTCTTGCACGATAAGGAACTCGACACTTTCTAAAGCGGCTTTCTCTGTTTCCTCAAGCGGACGTTCTGGAGCACCGCTAACGAGATAGACGACTTTCGCACCTGAGATCTTCTCCCAAAGTGCGTCGCCTTCCAAAACAACGTTCCCGTTCGCAGAACCAAGGATCGTTCTCGCCCCTGCCGTATTAGGATTCTTATCCGCTTCAATTGTAAATTGTGGGAATTTGTGTTCTTCACCGGGCAGCTGCCCGAAGAGTCCCAACTGCGTTGTCTGTAGCACGTCGTGTGCGAACTGCTGCAGAACGTAGTTGTCTTCGTTTGTGGCTTGTGCAGAACCGATAACAACAATGTCCTCAGCCTCTATTTCCGCTAACTGCTCCTGAATCACAGTTAGCGCATCTGCCCAATGTGTTGGCGTGAGTTCGTCATCCACGCGTTTCAGT
>JAPPDN010000437.1 GCA_028824575.1 Candidatus Poribacteria bacterium
CGTTAGCAACTCCCCATTGAAGGTGCCACGCTTTCGGCATCTGAAGTGCGAAGGTGGTTTCAAGTGTTGCCTCTGTTGCCTGAAAATTATATCCGCCAGTAATCCATGTTTCTCCGCCTGGCACTTTATCTTCGAGCGTTACCTGGTACTCGATGCAGACTCCCGGGGCGAGACCAACCATAGAGATTACCTTCCACATAGCGTCAGAATAAAGGTTTTGGGACAATAAACCGGGCGGCGTTACGTCGTTAAACGCTTCATCCGGTGGTTGCAGGATCGTTCCATCCGCTGTGATTGTTCTTGCGATGTTTACGCCTATATTCTGCGCGGTGGGTTGGTAAGGGATGGCAATATCCCCGTACCTCTGAATGCCTCTTTCGGTGAGGATTTTAACAACTTGGTGTGTTGTGTAACGCGACTGTCCTGTCGGCAAAACGTCGTGGCTGAAATGGTTAAATAGCACCAGCGTATCAGCGTCAGGATAATCGCTCGCGTCAGGGGCATTCGCGATAATATGCTCAACATCCGGAGTCAGGAGGGTGACAGGCGGCACATCGGTAACCTGCCTCGCACCGAGATTCAGTTGTGCGAGTGCTTGGAGTCGTGTCAAGGCGAGGAGGTTATCCGGATCAATTTCCAAAATTCGTTGGTATTGCAGTTGTGCCTCAAAATAACGCTGCTGATCTTCATAGAGTGCAGCGAGTTGTTCTCTTGCCCAAGTGTCCTTCGGCAACACCCGAATGGACTCCCGCAATTCTGCAATTGCCTCGCCAAGTTTACCTTGTCCGAGATAGACTAATCCCAAGTAATTGTGCAAATTTTCACTTTCGGGACGTTCACACTTCGGATCAAGCGATAGTGCTTTGTGGAGGACCTCCACCGCCTCATCATAGCGTTCGAGTTGTTTGTAGGCTAAACCGAGATGGTTTAATGCATAGAGGTTATCTCCTGAAACGCCGAGAACTCGCTCATAGTATTCAGCAGCAGCGGCGTAGTCCATTAATTTTTCAGAAAGGTATCCAGCATATTTTAGAGCCGTGATATTCTTCGGCTTCAGTGCCAAAAAAGCAACGAATGCGTTCCTCGCGTTCTCGTATTCCTCAAGTTGATAGTATATTTCCGCTATTTTGCGTTGGATCTCGCTGGCATTCGGTCGAATCGTAATAGCCGTTTCGTAAGCAGCAAGTGCTGCACGCAGGTCACCCTGTTTTAGTTCATTATTGCCTGTCTCAATCAGTTTCTGCCACTGCCGGCCGCGCTCCACCACCGGGTCAACTATTGGTGGTGGAGATGAATTTTGCGAGAAAATTGTGCATCCGGTGATAACAAAAAGTAGACTTAACAGCCAAAATGTATGGTTTTTATGAAACATCATCACTCTCCAGGCTGGAGACCCCATCCTTTAGGTTGTGGGCACTTTGTCTTCTAATAATTCTGGTAGCCAACCTCTTGCAGACGCGCTGCTTTCTCCGCGACACCGTCACTCAACTTCGCTTTATATGCCAACAATTTTGCATCGAGTTCGGGGAATTGGAGTGCCAGAATTTGGACAGCAAATAGCCCCGCATTTCTCGCACCACCGGCACCGATTGCCATTGTTCCGACAGGAATACCCGGCGGCATCTGGACTGTTGCATACAGTGCATCGACGCCGTCAAGCGGTCCGCCGTCGATCGGCACCCCGATGACCGGTAGCGTCGTGTGTGCTGCGATGACACCTGCAAGATGTGCGGCACGTCCGGCACCAGCGATAATTACTTGCCCACCTTCCGCTTTAATCCTCTCTGTCCACGCCGTTGTCCGTTCTGGTGAGCGATGTGCGGAAGAGATCGTTATCTCGAACGGGATCTCAAATTCTTCTAAAACCTTTGCGGCTTCTGCCATTTTTTCTAAGTCGGAATCGCTTCCCATCACGATACCGACAAGGGGAGTCTTTTGTTCTTGAAGCGACATATCTGTATCTGTACCTCTTTTAGAGTTGTCAGTTATCAGTTATCAGTTATCAGTTACAAGAGGTTTTGGATAATTTCAAGGTCTCTTTCTGAAAACTGAAAGATTTTTTCGCAGAAAAAAATCGTACTGACGACTAATAACTATTGATAAATAATATGCGAATTTCTCTGAATAATCAATGGTTCGGGACCGCCTGACGGAAACTGTGCTGCCCACTCGTTCGGATCATAATCACGGGTAACGAAACAGGCACGATGCACCGGAACTGCATGCTTCAGTCCGATCCGCGTCGCCATTTTGACGCACCCATCATAGAACGGAAATTCACCCTCAGTTGGATGGTTCGTCAGAAAACCGAGGTCCGGTTTATGTGCTGCCACAGCTGAACTTAGTGCGTCGTGTTCTGCGAAATA
>JAPPDN010000108.1 GCA_028824575.1 Candidatus Poribacteria bacterium
ATTTGGTGCAGGGCGCGCAGTAAACCCGCCAGCACAGTATTGCTCAGATTGGCACAAAAATTGCTCTTGACTTACATACAATATCAATATATAGGTTGGTCTGCTACCAGTTAAATTAGATAAAGTGGAGGAAACATTATGAACCGTTCCCAAAGGCGAAATCGCTCTGTACGCGCACTACTTTTTGCAGGTATTGTTCACCTCTGCCTTGCTATTGTCTTTATGTTCTCTTTCTATGTCCAGAGACCCACCAATATTCAAGACGTGATCGCTGCAGATTTGATAAACCCAAAAGAGGCACCGAAACAACGTCGCAGACTTAAACCGCCGCCACCGAAGAAACTACGGGTACCACAGCAGACGGATCCATCTACCGAGTCGAGCCAACGCCATTTAGACTTGGCTGCCTCCGCCAATTTAGTCAATGAGACTGTGCGACAATCAGAAGCAGAACTGCTCCATAGCGCGACGAAATCTGTCTCGGAGACAGAGACAGCACTGCCGGACCTGATGACAGAAGCCCGTCCATTCAATAGCCGCGCCGCTCCGATTCATAAATCCGTAGCGAGTCCTTTTCAAACGACTGCCGGTGAAGGTGTCAATAGCCCGCGGCAACGCGTTAAAGGCGATGGTGCTTACGGTTTTCACAAACTCGAATCGACAGGGACTGCCGACGTTGGGATGATCGGGGACGGCGATGGCGACGGTGAAGGCGAAGGCACCGGCAACGGAGATAGCACCAACCCGTTTGCTGAAGCACTTAAAAACATCGCTAACCATATCATCGCAACGCGAGAACTCGACAAGGTGAACGTTGTCTTTGTACTCGACACCAGCGCGAGTATGCGCGACAACATCCAGCAAGTCGCAGCGAACCTGTATGCTTTGACCGACGCGTTTGATCTCGTTAATATCGAATACCACCTCGGTATGTCTGAATTCAGTGTGCGACATGAAGGACAAAGACTCGAAGTCCGCACCCTGTTACCCGATGTTGCGATACTACGGAGACGGATGCAGAAAGTCTTACTCAGCGGCAATGAACACGCACTTGACGCTTTAGTAGACACACTTCATCGGATCGACTTTCATGCCGATGCCGATAAATTTATCGTCCTCGTAACCGACGAACCCGCATCGACGGCTTTTAAGAAAGAGGATTCCCATAAAATGATGCGGGAGAAGGCTATTAAAGAATATCAACTTCAAGAGATCCGAGTCAATGTCCTTGGACATACAGAACCCTTTCAACCACGACTCGCTGAAGAGACAGGTGGACTCTGGCAGCGGATTCCGGGAGACATCGGCAGCGCAACTACACTCCCCAGCACGCACGCTGGCAACAGCGCATTCCTCAAGGTCTTCCGGGACATCGTTAAAGATATTCGTCGCAGCGGGGGCCAATTGCTATTCAGTATGGAATCGAAATTTGAGGTGCATCTCGAAGACGGTGATATACCCGCAAAGAAATTGGAACGTCTCTTTGAAGAAAACGGGATCTCTTTATCCATTGGTGGAAGTCTGTTTAATAATGCCAAGGTCTGGGAGAAGGAAAAAGGCGATTTGTGGGTGATTACGGACTACTCAAGTGGACACACCTACACGATCCGGAAAGCGGGTGATAGGCTCAACGTTTATGCGGGTATTTTTCCCGAAAGTTGGGGACTCGCTGAAAACTTCAACGCGATGACGCAACAGCGTGGAAGTAGATGGCTTATAAATGACCGAGGTAGCAGGCGGATGTACACCGTCCGAAGTGAAAAAAATAAATTAAACATCTACGCCGGTGGGACACCCGGTGCATCGCCTGAAAAGGGGTTTGGGACTTTTGTGGACATTGTTGTCATGCTCGATTACAGTCGGAGTATGGGCGGGAAATCTGAAGCGATTATGCTCGGTCTCAGCACGCTGATCGGCAGGTTAGACATTCTCCCTATCAAGTATCGGATTGGGCTTATCCGTTTCGCGGAAGCCAAGGATGCGATTAAGGTCATCAACGGCGCGGTCGTTACACAGATGCCGCTTAACGAGTCCATGTTAAAGAGTTATATGGAAGACCCGTTCGGTGGTGACGAGCACCTTATTGACGCAATTGTGGAAGGCCTGCCAAAGGTGAAATTCAGTCCGTACGCCAGCCGGATCCTGCTCATCCTGACAGATGAACCGACAACCGGCAAGTATCCACCGGAACGTGCGCTTGAGGTATGTCAGTCGTTAGGAGTCCGTGCCTATGTGATCGGTCATCCGAGAGCGACAGATTTTCAGAAAACCCTTGTGCAACAGACAGGTGGCATCTTTTTTATAATGCCAAAAAATCTTAGCAAAACATATCAGAATCAGCAAATTAGTTATTAGTTGTCGGTA
>JAPPDN010000779.1 GCA_028824575.1 Candidatus Poribacteria bacterium
CGAGACCCCGGCATTAGCGTACGTCAACTGCGTTTTATCTGCCATCTGATTTCTCTTGTTCCTTCAATAATTGTCTGCGAAGCGGAGAAACGCTTTTCCTCGGCCTTAACAAACTAATGACTAACACAACACCGCTAATACCTAAAGCAACGAGAACACCGATTTCCTGCGCTTTTTCAGGTTTTATATTCGGCTGCAACTTCTCAAGCAGCACAGGAAGCACCCAACTCAAAACCATTCCAAGAATCGCACAAATCAGCAGAGAAATAAGCGTATTGCGTCCTTGGGGTGTGCCTACCGGATTCGGTCTTTTCTGATTCCCACTTTTTTTATTCTGCCTAAAAATCAGCATAAAAATTTCCCTCGTAGGTGCTAAGACCATAATTAGCGATTCCGATCTTATTCCGCCCTGATAAGGGGGTTAGGGGGGTTATCTTCATCCAAGTGTTCACTTATTTTCGGATTTTACTATAAAACATTCAGTAAATCTACATAATCAAGGGCAGTTGTTCTGAAGATTCTTCCACAAGCGGAATCGGATACACGCCATCAAAACAGGTGGTGCAAAAATCCTGAGGAGCAGTCACTGACTTTAGCAATCCTGCAATACTTAGATAACCAAGACTGTCGGCGCGGATGTACTTGCGTATCTCATCAATCGTGTGTGAACTCGCGATTAACTCGCCACGTGTCGGTGTGTCTACACCATAGAAGCACGGGAACTTATTTGGAGGTGAGGCAATTCGGAGGTGTACGGCTGTCGCGCCGCCCTCCCGAACGATTTTAATAAGTTTTCTGCTATTTGTCCCACGCATAATCGAATCGTCTACGAGCACAACCCGTTTGCCCCGCAACACATCGCGTATCGGGTTCAACTTCACTTTCACCATCAGTTCTCGGATATCCTGCGTCGGGTTCATGAAAGAGCGACCAACGAAAGGGTTACGCGACAACCCTAAATCGAACGGAATGCCAGACTCCTCAGCGTAGCCGAGCGCAGCAATCGTCGCGGAATCAGGCACCGGGATCACAACATCCGCTTTGACCGGGTGTTCGCGCGCCAGTTGCCTGCCGAACTCTCGGCGCGGGTTGTTCACACTGTGCCCGAACATCACGCTATCCGGACGTGCCAGATAGATATATTCAAAGATACACTGCGATAACTCCGACTGTCTCTTATGAAAGCGCAACGACGCTAAACCGAGATGCGCAGAGCGTATAAATACCAATTCTCCCGGTTCTACCTCGCGTATCGGTTCTGCTTCAATGACATCAAAGGCACACGTTTCGGAGGCTAACACATACGCATCACCAAGCTTACCGAGCCACAGCGGACGGAACCCGTGCGCATCGCGAGCTCCCATCAGCGTGCTATTATCCATGCATACGAACGAGTATGCACCCTCAACACTGCGTAGCGCATCAACAATCCTATGCTCTAAAGCCTGCTTCCGCGAATGTGCTATCAAGTGGAAAATGACTTCTGTGTCCAAACTTGTGCTGAAGATCGAGCCAGCATTCTCCAAATGATTCCGAATGTGCACAGCATTGACAAGATTGCCGTTGTGTCCAAGCGCAAGCGGCCCCTGTTTGTAATTTCGGACCAGAGGTTGCGCATTCTCAAGCGTGCTTGCCCCCGCCGTCGAATAGCGGTTGTGCCCAATAGCGATATGACCTTCCAGTTTCCCTAAAGTCTCAGCACTAAACACAGAGTGAACCAGACCCATGCCGTGGTGATACGTAAATTTCTCGCCATCTGATGCGACAATGCCGCTGCTCTCTTGCCCTCGATGCTGAAGGGCACGTAACCCCAGATAGGTCAACTCTACGGCTCTTGGATGGCCGAAAACACCGAAGACACCACACTCGTCCTTCGGCTTATCATCATACTGCATTTTGATGGTTAAACCCTCCAGCATGCGCTCTTAAATTTTCGCAACTCGTCATTGAGGAAGTCTTTCGCAAATTTACGCGTGTACTGCACTCGCCTCAGTCTCTCCCACGCTCGCTAACCCACATCACCCCTAATATCGCGCACCGATACGGACAACTCTAACCCATCATCGCAATATCGCGCGCTGATACGGACAACTCTAACCTATACCCCACTATCGCACCGATAGGGACAGCAAGGACATACCAAATTTCGACCGGTAAACCTACGGACACCCACCCGCGCATCGGTAACGAAATAATATACGCGAGTGTCTTAAGCACAGGGATTAGCAACGCCAAGATCAAGTTTGGCTTGCCAAATATCTCCCACGGCACGTTAAGAAGGGCAAGCAAACCAACAACAGCAGGTGGCCCCAGAAACGCACCTGAGCAAAGCGGTTTTAGCGGAATATCAACGCCGAAC
>JAPPDN010000463.1:0-20248 GCA_028824575.1 Candidatus Poribacteria bacterium
CGACAACGTTTTGCCGCCGGACGGTCTGATCGTTGTTCTGAATTCGGTAGACTTCAACCGGTGTTGCGGCGCGACGATATTCATTGCCAGCAGCAGTGATGACGGCACCGACAACCTGAACAACACGCGGTTCAAGTTCAGCATCGGATGCGGCGGTGAGTGTAATGTATCCTTGTGTTACGCCAGTCCCCGAAAGGATCGCGCTCTCGCTGGCAGTGACACCGGGTGGCAAGTTTTCAACCGAGAGCACTATCGGTTCCGTAAATCCAACGCGACGTTGTAGCGTCACATCTAACAAGACAGTCCCGCCGCGTCCGATATTGGGATTATCGGGTGTTACGGAGATGGCAAAATCAGGTTTTGTTAGACGGGCATCTAAGTGGTAAACGTAGCCTGCGCCGCCGTTTCCAGCAATGTCCTCAACTCGGACAGCATACTCGCCGGGTTGGTTGAAACTGTAATCAATAATAGCGTTACGTCTGCCGCCAATGCCAGCATTATTTGCTAACACCTGCCCATCTGCGTCGAGTAAGGTGAGAGATGGGCTCAATGGTGAACTCAGACGTTCTGCAGAGACAGTGAGCGAATACCCGCCTATGTCAGCGAAAAATCCCCACGGTCCATAGCCGTTCGTAACTTTCACAAGAATCTTGTTTCTGCCTTTAGAGACAGGTAACTGAATAACATCATCGGCACGACGCAGTGGACGGTGGATGTATTTGCTGAAAACAAGTTTGTCGTTCACCCAAATCTTGATGGTATCGTCAGAACCGAGGGACAAGAGATAGTTCTGATCACGGTCAGATTCGAGGTATGTCAAGGCATAGCCAGTAACATCGTCTTCGGGGACGTTTGAGAAGACGTTCTCACCCCTACGATTGGTTTTATACCACCCGATTTTCCGTCCCTCTTTGCCGATGTACTCCTTATTGAGATCAATCTCGGTTTCAGGGGGATAGACTGTATCAAACCCCCTTTCATCAACGTTATCAAATGGGAAGATTACCCACCATGGACCGAGGCTTGTGCCTTCTGAAATAGTAAAACGGTAGTAATCCACCTCACCGGGTTCTGAGATACGTCCACTGATTGCGCCAGGGATCGTGAGGTGTTGTGCGTGTTCGAGTTGACGTGCGATGAGTGCGCCTAAACGTTGCGCTTCTTGGGCAACAAAAGCGATAATACGGTCGCGCTCAGTCGTTGTAATGTCGGCATTCTCTTTATTCGCCATGCGCGTAATGGTGCTTGTCCATTCCTCGGCAGAGAGTGCACGGTTGCTCGGTGAACGCAGTTCATGGCAGGCACTACACTTTGCTTCAAAAAGAATTTCGGATTCGGTGAATTGTGTCGTGGCATCTTGCGTAGCAGGTTCGTCAGAAGCGGATTGACGTTCAATATTTTCTTCAACAGTTTCAGGGTGCGCGTTGATGACAAACGGAAAGATACCGTACGGGGTCCGAATCTGTTTAAGACCGGGTTGATCATCCGCAGTCAACTCGACCTGCCACTCCGTTTCGGGTAGATTTTCCCCGCCAATCACACACTGAACAATGTTGGTTTTCGCAGGGACGGAAGGTCCGTATGAAAGAGAGCCTGTTGCCTCTGTTAGACTTGCAGCCTTCGTGTCTCCACCCAGAGGCACCGTTCCACCAGCAGGGAAAAGATAGGTATTGTACGGAAGAACACCGCCCGTTAACCGGTAAACAGAATCTGGATTGCCGCGATGCAATAGATCACGAATGCGTAGGAGATAGGGCCCGTCGTCAGGAAGCGTTATATCAATGAGCGGATCAAGACTGTAGAACCCGTTACTGCGTGCAAGTTCAACGCCCTTTGCATCAAAAACAGAGATCGTTGGATTAAAGAATTGCTGGCTAATGTTGTTAAGGCGGTATGCCTTGACGCTAAACACACATCGTTGTCCTTTGCTTCCTTGAAAAACGTAATAATCTTCGTCGCCACCGGGATTCACGACCCCATTGATAAGGCTTGGTAGCTCAATAGTGGTAGCGGATTCTGGGTCGTTATTCGACTCGGTTTCAATGACATCGGGGGTGTGACTCACCTCAAAGGGCCATGCGGTGGAGGTGCCGTGCTTGCCGACAATCCGAATTTCGCGAAGCCCGATGGGCGCGTCCGGTGCGATAGATAATTCGGCGGTTAATCCAGCACCGGCTCTTGCGGCTGATGAAAGATAGGCAACAATCTGCGTCTGTGCTTCCGCGCTGATCTCTGCGCCCTTCTCTGTAATCATCCGTTGAACAGTGGCTTTCCACTGCGCGGGGGTCATTGACCTGTTACTCGGAGAGCGGAGTTCGTGGCACTGCCCACAATTCGCGTCAAAGACGGGTTTATGAGTATCATCAACTTCACCACCAGCGGGATGAAGTTGCGCGGTAATCCCAGATTCTCCTTCAACAATGACGCGGTGGGCGCCCTCTAAATCAGAACCTTGGATGGCGACCTCAACAGTCATTCCGGGTTGTCCTCCCGCCGGAAAAAGAGAATTAAGTCGCGGGGTACCTTGTGCGAAGACGGGAAACGTCATAGAAATAAAGAGCAATGTAAAAAGCGTTCGGATTGTACCTGCAAGGCTATATTGCTTAGTCAAAAGGGGTATAGTATTGGTAAGCATCGCGAAAGACCCTCCCCAAATAGTTATCAGTTACCAGTTACCAGTTATCAGTTAAGAGACCTCTTGTGGAAACCTGTAAATACGTTGTTACTGCCACAAGATGGTAACTGACAACTCTGCGCAAGCCTCTATAGGCTTGCGGGACAATGCGAGGCAAATTGATGGCTACTCAAACTCGTGGGTTAATGCCCGTCTGCGGAGATTCCAGATTCGTACTTTACCATCTCGACCGCCTGCGGCGACGAACTCGCCATTCGGACTAAACTTTACTGCGTAAACAGCATCGGTCGATTCATCAAAAGTGCCATAACGGTTGCCTGACCGGAGATTCCATATAATCACGGAAGTGTCTGCACTACCGGACGCAATCATTGCCGTCTGATTGTTTGCGCGTCTTGGTAAAACGAGTGCCGTGTCAACACTATAAACAGCACCTTGATGCCCATCGTATTCACGAACGCGAGCCCCTGTCATCTCAAGTGAATCTCGTCCGACTGCGATCTCCTCACCATCTCCGGCGGGTGTAACGCGCCATGTCCGGACGGTATTATCGGCAGATCCTGAAACTATCACACCTTCATTAACTGAATAGGCAAGACTATAAACAGCATCATCGTTTGCATCAAAGTTCACCATGACGTTAAAAGTGTTAGGGTTCCATACTTTTATGGTTTTATCTTCACTACCGGTGACAAAGTAAGTTCCTTGTGGATGGTACAAGGTGCAAAGGACTCTCCCGACGTGTTGGGTAAGCCACTTTGCTTGTTTGTCTATTAGATCTTCGGTATCCTCAAGGAGCGTCACATCAATGACGGCACTATATTCATCCATGCTGGCAGTGATCAGGGTTGTGTTACTCGGGCTGAGTGCAATAGATTCAATGGTATCACCGTGAACCTCGAAGCTTTTTATGAGTTCTTCAGAGGCGACATCCCAAATTCGTATTTCACCGCTTTGGGCGGGAACACCACCACCTGCATAGAGCCGCAATGACGACGTTTTCTGATTATTCGCTGCTGCTTGTGAGGTCACGCGCTCACGATCATCGTGATGGCGTGCCTCGCTGAACTTGAGACTTCGGACCTCACCCGCATGCGGTTCATAGGTGTGAATAATACTTTGTGTCTCCAGATCCCAGAGTTCAATCCACTGATATTTCCCGACAGCAAGCGTTTTCCCATCAGGGCTAAATTCGAGTGACCAAATGGGAGACAGCGGTTGGTCTGCAAAACCGATCGGCATTGCAAAGATAATATAGGACGCTGCTACCAGTGTTCCTATGTTACGGAGCGTAACGAAAGCAGTATGACGCATTTTTTTATGGGGTTAAAGATTAGAAGGCAGATAGCAAGGATTGGAAGGATAAAAGAATTAGGGCGGTCCCTTCATTCTTCTATCCTTCTGTTCTGCGATGCGAATCCCTCTAACCTTCAGCCCGTTGCTTGATAAGCGATTAGAATACAGATCGCAAATGTAAAGCATTCTCACTGCGAAGCAAAATCGCACCTAACTAAGTACACCACGGATGGGTCTACCACCGCGTGAGAGGACGATACGGACTCCATCTGGTGACTCAAGGTGCTGATTATAATCAACACCGAGGGATTGATAGAGTGTCGCTGATAAATCTTCTGGGCGTACCGGCGTTTCAGCAGGTTCCATCCCAAGCGGGTCGGAAGCACCGATGACCTGTCCACCTTGGACACCGCCCCCAGCGAGCATGATCGAGAAGACGCGGGAATGATGGTCACGTCCAGCGTTTCTGTTGATGACCGGCGTTCTGCCGAACTCACCCATGGCGATGACGAGCGTGGTTTCCAATAATCCGCGATCGCTGAGATCCGTGATTAAGGTAGCTATCGTCTGATCGAAGGCGTTGAGTTTCCCGGGCAGGGATGAGAAGATATTGTTGTGGTTATCCCATCCACCGTTGCTGACTGTGACGAAGTTAACACCTGCTTCAACGAGCCTTCTTGCGAGGAGACAACTTTGGCCTAAGGTATCCCGCCGATATGCGTCGCGCGTTTTACCGGGTTCAGCATTGAGATCAAACGCAGCGCGAGCATCGGTAGAACTCATCAGGTTATAAGCGGAGGTATAGAAACTATCAACCGCTTCTGCAGCTGGGTTGCCTGCCTCGTATTTTTTGAAGGCAGCATCAACAGCTTGGCGTAAAGAGCGTCGGCGTTCAACACGTTCAACAGAGACGCCTTTAGGTGGTTCGAGGTCGCGCACTTTGAAGTTATTGCTTGCCGGATTTCCGCCAGGCGAGAAAGGTGCGAGCGATGCGCCTAAGAACCCGCCACCCCCATAGGCGACAGGTGCTGGAACAGAGATGTAAGGCGGCAAAGCGCTCCGCTGTTCTTTGAGTTTGGAAATAACGGCACCATACCCTGGAACAGCAAAACCGGGTAAGGGTTGATAGCCCGTCATCATATAGTGTGTTCCACGCTCATGCGCTGCCTCTGGAGAGGTCATCGAACGAATGATGCAGAGCTTATCGGTCTGTTGTGCGAGTCTGGGGAGATGTTCACTAATTTGGATGCCGTTGACATTGGTCGCTATCGGCTTGAAAAGCCCACGTATTTCTTCAGGAGCATCCGGTTTAAGATCCCACATATCCAAGTGGCTTGGTCCACCACCTAACCAGACAAGGATAACGGATGTAGCAGTGCCTGTAGAAGCACTCGGCGCGCTAACGCTCGCTTCTGCAGTTGCAGCCTGTGCTTTGAGCCGGAACAAGTCTGTGAGACTTAAGCCGAACAATCCAAGAGCACCTGCTTTTAGAAAGTCCCGACGGTAAAATCCTTCACAATCTGTGTGTATGCTTCTGTTTTCAGCCATGATTTTCTCCTTGTGCTACGGGAATGGTTTTTAGTTATCAGTTGTCAGTTAAGAGAAAGATTTTATATATCAAGTCCTTCTCTTAACCGATAACTGAAAACTATTAAGACCGATAACCATTCCTCGCCACGCGGTGGCTACACATCAATTGCGCGAAGGTCGCTTTCGTAGCCTTTTTATCCATCGCTGCGCCTTCGCGATGTTGGTATCAAACGGTTCTTTCATCTCAAAATATTCTGTATGTCCAGCATAGATCTGATGCCAATCAACAATACAAGGCATCTGATATTGTGTAAGGGTTCGCATCAGGAAAGACCGAACTTTAGCCCGGGTATCCTGTGGTGCGTTGTTAATAGCATATTCAATCTGTTCATCGGTGATAACGCGCTCCATCTGTCCGTGTGCTTGTAGTGCGTAATAGAGCCCGCTTTCTGTACGAATGTTATGATATTCTAAATCTTGACTCTTGATCCAAGGATCATCCCAATCGAGTTTTTCTTCGGCAATGAAAGTTTCAAGCAACCATTTTTTCGCAGCCCAATCAACACGCGGAATAACGCGCTCCCAATCTTTTTCAAGATCATCAAGTATAGACTCCCACGCCGAAAGGATCCACTGGTTTTCTTCGTCATGTTCGGTGATGAATGTCTGAACGAAGTTGAGATATTCTCGCTGTAAATCGACAGCGGAAATTGTTTTCCCAGATTTAAGTTCAATCCGCCACTTGAAAGTACTGTCGCGAGAGATGTGTCGAATAGCGAACACTGGGTCAGCGAGTTCAAAACCGGGCAGCGGTAATTTTTCACCGTGTGTTTCATAAAACGTCTCAATCGCCGAGAGCAAGAGCGAAGTCGTACCGACCTTGAGTGCGGTAGCGTACTCCGACATATTAGAATCTCCAACGAGGAGATGGAGCCGTCGGTATTTTGTGTAATCGCTGAGCGGTTCGTCTCTTGTATTGATAATAGCACGACTGAACTGAATCCACTCATAAATTTCAGTAACAATATGATCGGCGCGTTGCGAGATTTGATAATTTTGCTGCTCAGTTAGCTGCTGCCCTTCCAAAACATCTTGGGCACCAAACTCAATCATTTCATCATAGACCCCGACTCTACCGGCACCGGCATAAATTTGTCGGGTAACGAAGAACGGCATGAGTGTTGGGATAACGACCCGGTAAAATGGAACCTCTCGACTGACTTGGAAGTTTTCATGGCATCCAAAGGTAGCCCCGGTGAAATGGTCAATATTATTTTTGAAGAAGGCGGTTGGCAATCCTGTCTCAATCAGGATGCTGTTAATGATACGTTCAATGCATGTATCGTGAGCGACAAGATCAAACAGTGTAGCACACTCAGGGGTTGCATATTCAAGATGTCCCATATCAATGTAAAGCCGGCCGCCATTGTACAAGAATCCACCGTTACCGGGGGGTTCTCCCCAGTCTCGGTAGTGGATGTCGCGTAGCCCGAGTTCAAGGTTATCAAAAACATAGTCACGAACGCGCGCAGCGACCCCTTCAGAGGTTCCGCGAATCCGCTCGGTATCTGTCATACATCCAAATTCAGTTTCGATTCCAAAAATGCGCTTTTTCATTTTTTTACTTATGGGCCTATTGCTCGTTTTCGTCCGTTGCCCGAAAACGGGTTTCTGATCAGGTCCAAACCGTTTCGCGAGAAAGTACAGCAAAAAATTACGAGAGTGCGTCTTCAATTTGCTGAGAAGTCAGCAGTCGAAATTTGCTTGTCCCTTGTTGCGATGCTTCTAAAACCCCTGCTTCAATTTCACCCTCTTCGCGGGCGGTATCAATAATCTGGTATATCTGCTGAGTCTCTAACTGGGCATCCTCGGATTCCGCTTCTTCCGGCTCTCGCGAACTTAATTCTTTGCCAATTGCCCAAGTTTCTAATGCTAATTGGAACGCGGTGGTTAAATCTCTATCGGCATCTGTCTTTGTAGCCGTGAGATATTTTTGCATTCCTGTTTCAATTGTTTCTGTTCCAGCGATAACTGCAAAAGATGGATCGGTTCGGACAATACCATCAAAGTTGATCCCAGTGAATTGGTTTTTTCCGGAAGTGCTGCCGAGTTCAGCGAGCAACATTTTGATGATATAAGCTTCACCGGCAATGGACTCAAACGCCTGCTTAAAAGCAGGTGCCAAAGTATAGTTAGTTAACCGGTGTAGATTTATATCTTCAGTCGCATTTTGAAAGCCTTGGACGCTGGCAGTATCGGTAACAAGCATCCGTAAACGTTCAATATCAGCCGGGTGCCCGATTGCAGAGAGTGCGATCCGGTCATGCACCTCAAATATTTTACGTTGCCCCTTACTGACAGTCAAGAGCATCATACCTTCGTCGTAGGTAACACCTACGACAGGACTGCCCAATCGGAGTTCGTCTTCAATGTAATCTCGTCTGTCCTGAATCGCCTCTATCCAGCGATATGGTTCATCTCGCATTTTTTAATAGTTGTCGGTTGTCAGTACGATTTTTCTGCGAAAAATCTTTCAGTTGTCAGTTACAACTCTCACTGTGAGGCGCTCTTAACCGATAACTCTCACTGCGAGGCAAATTGACGACCAATGGCTATTCCTCTACATTTGGTTGTGCCTCAGCGTACCATGCCGCTAAATCATCATCAGAAACGGTATTAACGCCGGTGCGTGTTACGGTTTTGAGAGTCGGAAAAATTTTCACTTTAGCATTGTATCCACTCGTTGCGGCATCGTATTCACTGGCGATGTCCAAGAGTCTTAAGATAGCAATGGCTGCCTGCCGTTGGTCCATTTCGTGCAAGGCTGTCTCACCAAACCGAGACAGATAGCGCAACACGCCCCGGATCCAGATAGAACCAGAGCCAGTTGTTGCAAAATCGACGTTCTCAAAGTGCGCTCCGAGTGCGTCATAGAAGAAAATCTTTCCGCCGTTCCCGTCATCGGCGGCATTTAAATCATACAGTGCAAAGATCGGGATAACGCCACCGATACCCTGGAGAGCCATCGACAGATTCTCGCGGATGAGTCTTGACAACATCCGAAGTTTGCCTTCGAGGCTTAACTCTTGGAGCTGGCTGCGCCGGAAATATTGGAACGAGTGCTCCAATATTCTGGCAATTTCATAAGCGATTGCGGGTGATCCTGAAATAGCAAGTGCAGAATGCCTATCAATTTGCAAAACTTTCTCGGCTCGATCATAGATGACAGAGGTGCCTGCGGTAGCACGCCGGTCCCCTGCGATCATGACGCCATCTCGGTAAAGAACAGCCACCACGGTGGTGCTATGTGCTATTTCAACATCTGCGCCGTGTCGTGCGGTTTCCGGTGGTAGTTCTATCTTTAAGGGATACTTTGCGTATCTCAAGAGGTCGAGAAAGTCGCCTTTGTGGTTTATTCCTCCGTGCGGTGCAAGTTCTTGGAGTCCTGCACCCCTTAGATTCAGGAAATCACCGTTATAGTGCATTATTCCCCCGTTCTTTGGCGATAACGCCGGGACTGATCTTTGTCAACACGACGCATGCGCTTGAGCAATTCTTGTGTATCAGGACGACTGACTTTCTGGCGCTTGGGTCCCTCGTTATCACTATCGCCATCACCGGGTCCGATGGGTTTCGTATCTCTCTGCTTACGCTCAAGTTGAGCAATGATATTGGCTGTCATTCTGTTTCTCCTTTTTTAGTAGTTTTCAGTTTTCAGTTCGGTTTTTCTACGAAAAACCTTTCAGTTTTCAGTTAAGAGGTTTTCGTTTAACAGAGGTCTCCTCTTGTAACTGATAACTGATAACCGATAACTGATAACCATCTTCTGATAGTTGTCAGTCATCAGTACGATTTTTTTCTGCGAAAAAAATCTTTCAGTTTGCCTCGCAGTGAGAGTTACAAGAGGTGTTAGGATCGCCTAAAACTGTTGGGTAAATCTAAAACCTCTTTGCTGATAACTGATAACCGGTAACTGATAACCATCTTCTCATAAACGCAATTTTTTAATTAATGTTTCGACGGTCGGTGATTCGTCAAGAGCCTCATTATATTGATGTGCGATGTCTGCCTCAGCGAGTGCGTTGAGGTTAACTTCTCGGTTCCGTCCATTGACAGTGAAGGTAATGCTATGCCACTGGATTGCTTTTATTGACTCACTGAACCGATCAACAGCGCGCCCGCGAAAGTAGGCACGTGTGCCAGCAGGCGGATTATGAAGTGCTGCTTCAATCTGTTGGTCTGTGACGACACGACGCATGGGGATTCCATAGTAGAGTCCTTCATCGAGATCAATGTTATGATATTCTAAATCCAAACTCTGGAGCCACGCATCATCCCATGGAACGCCCTCTTCTTCTGCAAAGGTTTCAAGTAGCCACTTCTTCGCGACCCAATCAAGCCGATCAATCAGCGACATTGGATCTTTCTCAAGTGCATTGAGCGTATCTTCCCACTCTGTGAGTACCCAGTCAGTTTCAAACACCCCAACATCGTCGAGATGTTTCTGTGCGAGTGCGAGGTACTCGCGCTGATGGTCGATTGCCGACATCGTTTTTCCATCATCTGTCATCACCATCCAACGATACGTCTGGTCATGCGACACAGTCTTGATGGTATCAATCGGATTGGCAAGTGCGAGCCTTTCCGGGACCCTCCGTTGTTCAATCAAAGCAATAACAAGCGCGGTGGTGCCGACCTTGAGAGCTGTTGCGTATTCAGACATATTGGCATCACCTGCGATACCGTGGAGCCTTCGGTATTTAGATGCGTCAGCATGCGGCTCGTCGCGCGTATTGACGATAGGGCGGTTGTGCATGGTATCAACACTTGCCTCAACGTGAAAGAAATCAGCACGTTGTGACAATTGGTAATGCCCTGGTGTTGCGAGCCCGGCTTCAGTTTCAATACCGAGTTTCCCTGCGCCTGCGAAGATTTGTCGTGTTATAAAGAACGACATGATTCCCTGTTTGAGCGTCTCAAAAGGCACTTCACGCGCCATCAAGTAATTATCGTGGCACCCGTAACTATGCCCGTGAAAATCGGTATTATTCTTATACAATAACACGCGTTTTCCGAGTTTCTGACTGCGAGTTTCAGCACATCGGTGGAGGATACGTTCCCCGGCTTTATCGTGTGCGACAAGATCAAACAGGTTGCTGCATTCAGGTGTAGAATACTCCGGGTGCGCGTGGTCATTGTAGAGGCGCGCGCCGTTGACGAGAATGTGATCACTTTTAATTTCGGCGAAAGAGAGTCGCTCTTTTTTATTTCGCTTCTGATCGCGCGCTTCCTCTTCCTTCTCATCAGGATGATTGGAGAGTGTGTCTGCTCGAAAGCCGCGTTCATCTCGAAACGGGTCTTCACCGCGATAGTCCCACACCGGTCGAAAATCTTCTTGTCGGTAACTTTTTATTAATTCAATAGACTGCTTGACGGCATCAATGTGCGCTTCATTTTCGAGTGTGATTCCGTATTCAGTTTCAATTCCAAAAAGTCTGTCCATTTATTGGTTATCGGTTGTCGGCTATCGGTTAAGAGGGGAATTTGATATATAGAGTCTTTCTTTTAACTGACGACCGAAAGATTTTTTGAAAAAAAATCGTACTGAAAACTGACAACCATCCTCCTAAATGACACGCGAGCCAGACGCTTTACGCCGTTCCCGCTTTTCAGCTTTGATAGGTGTAACTTTGACGACGTTTGCTGGATCGTAATCCAGGAGTTTGAGCCAGTCTTCGGTCGCCTCGGTGGGCGGGAAGATTTCACTCTCAAGGAACTCGGCGGCGAGCGCGTCTAACAGATCGGCTCGCGAGATTCCGCTTTCTTTCTCCGGGTTCTGAATTGCGCGTTTGAGTGCGGATTCCTTAGCGCGCTGCACAATCGACTCAATAATAGCACCACTACAGAGATGCCCACGATAGAGAATATCACGTCTGCCACTCCTGAGAGAGACTTCGAGGAATCTATTGTCCTCGTCCTCACGAAACATTTCATCAACAACCTGTGCGATCAGGTCTTCGACTGCCTTCTCAGCTGGTATAACTTCGAGGGGTGCTTCGTCTGCTGTCTCTGTCTCTGGATCACGGGTTACCTCTGGATCGATAGGTAGCTCGGGTGTAAAGTAAATACGGAAGATATCCTTTGCAGCGTCTGCATCTGGACGAGTCACTTTAATTTTTCGATCAATGCGTCCTGGACGAAGAATAGCAGGATCAATGAGATCTGGACGGTTTGTAGCGAGAATAATAACGACATCCTGTAGAGACTCAATGCCATCCATTTCCGCGCAAAACATTGGCACAAGCGTATTTGAGATGCTATGAGACCGAAGTGCCCGCCGTGTGCCTAATATAGACTCTGCCTCATCTATAAACACAAAAGCTAATTTGCCATCATCCTTTTTTTCACGGGCGATCTGGAATATTTCACGTACTTTCCGTTCAGATTCTCCGAGCCACATGTTCAGAATTTCAGGACCTTTAATGTGGAGGAAACACCCTTCAACATCTTCTCCACTCTCCCTTCGGAGCTGCTGCGTCAAGTTATATGCAGTCGCCTTACCGATGAGCGTTTTTCCGCATCCTGGCGGACCGTGGAGGAGAAACCCTTTCGGTGCACTGTATTGGAAACGCGAAAAGAGTTCGGGATGCAGGATAGGAAGTTCAATGGTATCTTTAATACGTTGGATCGTTTCGTCAAGTCCGCCGACCTTAGACCAGGGAATATTTGGCACTGCCTCAAGGGCGTAAGCGTCCGTCTCTTTGGTAGCAATATGTTCAAGTGCGACTCGGTAGTTGGAGTCAACTCGGACCTCATCGCCAGGTTTGAGCTTGACATCCATGAGGTCTGCGGAGCGTTCAAGGATAACGGTTTGTGCGTTAGGTTCTTGTCCAATACGGAGCCGTCCATCTGGTATAACCTCAGCTACTTTTGCGATGGGTCCGGCATCGTTGTATCCGAGTTCACCGACGACGACAAAGGCATCGTTTAATAGTACACTGAACCCCTTTTTCAAGGTTCCGGGGTCAAGTTCGGTATCAAGGTTCGCGTAGTATTCGGAGCCCCCGACGATGACGCGTGCGATGTCTTCTTTCGGCAATCCGAGCAAGGTGCCGATACGATTTGCGGGTGAAGTGAGTTTTTCAATCTGCGCCTCCATTTCCGCATGGATACGGAGTGCTTCCTGCTGAATAGCGTGAATTCTTTCCCGAAACTCACCTTCATCACTTAGAATAGACCGCCGCAGCTCAAGGAGCCATCGACGGCGACGGTCCTCTGGCGGTGTCTCGGTGATAAGGTGATGAATTAACTGCAACGAATCGCCGGAATTCATCTCCTCTTCTTCAGCGGTGAGTTCTTCTTCAACTTCTTCGTCGTCTTGCGTAAACACGTCGTACCTGTCGGGGCTTGCGCCAGCAGTTTTCGGATTTTTCTTATCGTACATTTGATGTCTCCTCAGGCAGAAGCGGATGACTTTACGATAGAGTTTACCACACTTCCCACAATTTTGTGAATACTTATTTTAAAAGTTGTCGGTACGACTTTTTTCAAAAATCTTTCAGTCGTCGGTTGTCAGTGAAGAGAAAGACTTTATATATCAAGTTTACCTCTTAACCGGTAACCGATTTCTAACCCATAAATCCACCTTACCAAGGGGATTTAATCTGTGCAAATTGAGGTCTGATGTGATAATTTGTAATAGTTTAGCATAATTCGCGACACAAATGCAAGAAAAAACAACATTGAGAGCAGGGGCATTCAATTTTAACGTGAGTTTGATAAATATTGGACTTATGTAGCATCCACTGTTAATGGATGTTATATACCCTACAAACTGGAAGTTTGTGCTACAATTCACGCCTCTGTGATGCGAAAATAGAACGCGCAACACATCCGAAATGATTAATCAAATTAGCGTTCAATTTTAAGAAATTATTGGATTGGACGTTTTTTTTTCGGATCCGGTGCGAAATGCTGCGACAGGCTGCGAAAATTTCAGCGTTTTGTCATAACACATAACATATATGAAGGTTAACACTTGCGAAAAGGACGACACCAAAAACGGACAATTGAATGCCCCTGATATTGAGAGGGGATTTAGCGATTCGTCGGGGTTAGAAGCTGCTCCTACAAGAGAGATTCGGTGCTGCGAGTATCAACGATTAACTTGACTTGCGTTATGCTGTATGTTAGGATAGTCGCAAACAACAGTGGGAGAAATCATCTTATGACACTGATATCTATGTTTGAACATTCAATCCAGCACTACGGTGACAAACCTGCCTTGGCACACAAACCGAGAGGCGGCACTTATCAAGATATTTCTTATATCGAATTCGGTGAATCGGTGGCTGCCTTCGGTAAGGGGCTCAATGCGCTTGGGGTGGAAAAGAATGACCGTGTTGCGATTCTCTCCGAGAATCGTCCAGAGTGGGCAATTACGGATTTTGGTAGCCTCAAAGTCGGTGCCGTAACCGTTCCGATGTTTTCAACACTGACAGCGGCGCAGGTAAGCTATATCCTGAAAGACTCCGGTGCGAAAATTATCTGTGTATCTACCGAAAAACAGTTGGAGAAGGTAACTTCAATTCGAGATGAGGTTCCGACACTTGAACAGGTAATTATCTTCGATCCTATTGAAGGTGAAACGCCAGAAGGCGTTATCCAATTTGATGCAGTCTGTGAACTCGCGGGTGAGGAGACCAACAATGCTGCGAGCGAAGATGACCTCGCAACGATTATTTATACGTCAGGCACGACGGGCAATCCAAAAGGGGTTATGCTGACGCACGCGAATTTTATTTTTAATGTAGAGGCGTGCAAATCGCTTATTGATGTAAGCGAAACCGATGTGTTGTTATCGTTCCTGCCGCTATCGCATGTATTTGAACGGCTCGGTGGACATTACGTGCCACTGTTCTCAGGCGCGAAGATAGCATACGCGGAGAGTACATTCACAGTGGCGCAGAACATGAAGGAAGTCGCGCCGACGGTGATGCTGAGTGTGCCGCGGCTCTACGAAACCATGCATGAAAGAATTCTACGTGCGGTCCAAGAGGGTTCGCCTGTCAAACAGAAAATCTTCCACTGGGGCGTTTCGGTTGGTTCAGCAGTGAGTTCCGCGATTCAACAGGGAAGAAAACCGTCTGCGATTTTGCAATTGCAGCAGAACATTGCGGATAAACTCGTCTTTGCGAAGTTGAAGGAAGCAACGGGTGGAAGGTTACGGTTTTTTGTCTCTGGTGGCGCGGCGTTACCGCAGTCAATTGCTGAATTTTTCCACGCAGCGGGGATCTTGATTTTGGAAGGCTACGGATTAACGGAGACCTCGCCTGTTATTAGCATAAACCACCTGGGAAAATGGAAGTTTGGAACCGTTGGTGCACATGTCCCTGGTGTAGAGGTACAGATCGCCGAAGACGGTGAAATTTTAACCCGCGGTCCACACGTCATGAAAGGTTACTTCAACAACGACACCGCGACGGCAGAGGTCATCAATGAAGACGGATGGTTTCACACGGGTGACATTGGTATTATTGACGCAGATGGGTTTATTAAGATCACTGACCGAAAAAAGAATATCATCGTGCTTTCTAACGGTAAGAATGTCGCGCCACAACCGATTGAGAGCGAGTTGGTGCAAAGTCCGTTCATCAGCCAAATTATGGTAATAGGTAGTGAACGGAAAAATCTTGCGGCGTTGATCGTCCCGAATTTTGACGCGCTTAAGGCGTGGGCATCAGAAAACGGTATTGCCACGGATGACCTGTCAGCGATGCTCCAAGCCCGCGAAGTGCAACAGCACATTCAAAGCGAAATTCGGAGTCATCTGACAGATTTTGCGGATTTTGAACAGGTGCGTCGGTTTACACTCCTCGAAAAGGAGTTTTCACAGGAAGATGATGAGATGACCCCGACGCTGAAGTTGAAGCGGAATGTTATTATTGAAAAGTATAGCGATGCGATAGAGGGAATGTATCCAGAGGACGCTTAGCGATTGGAAGACTGGAAGATCGAAAGGATGGAACGAGGTTTTCTTTCGGTGCTAACCTACCTGTCTCATGTCTAATCGCACTCATGTTCAAAATTACTTTTCTTCCGGAGATAAAAGGCGGCACCGGCTAAAACAAGCTCCGCCGACAGTATCCAGACCCGACAGAGCAGTGCGACGAGCGTTGCTTGTGAGATGGGCATATAACTTGATAACAACAGACTTAGCAGTCCTTCACGCACCCCTAAACCGCCTGGTGTTAGGAAACTTAAGAAGCCAGCGATCCATGCAAAGGCGTAGCAGGTGGTGAGAATACCCGCATCTGTCCATGCTACAGACGCGAGGCTCCGGAGAAAAAGAAAAAAGGCGAAGCCTTGGCAACACCACAATAGGAGATGTGTTGCAAAAATGTTCAACCACTGGTGTCGAAACGATTTCTGAAAGAGCGGTGTTCCTGTGCTTCTGAGCGTTTTCAGGAATTGACGCGCGTGAGTAGATACAGTTGGAATGAAAAAGAGTACGCCCGCGATGCAACCTAAGCCAACAAGTGTGAAAAGCAGTGTGTGTCCTGAAACATTTTCGAGTACTGTCTGTGCAGTCGCTTGTGTCTGTTTTGAAAAGAGCAGTGACATGGCAATTAGACCACCGAGTGCTGTCTCCACGCCGACGTGCAGAGTGAGACTACTGCCGACAGCGGTTTTGCTAACCCCAAACTGATTACTTAAAGAAAGCAATCTCACAACGCCCCATATCCGTCCGGGGAGATAGCGCGTGATGTTCGCGAGATGGAAGAGTGTGAAGGCAGTGCGGAACGAAACCTGTTTTTCTGTGATGCCGCTAAGAAGTGTTGCAAAAGGATATAGATACGCGCTCCAGTAAAAGAGGATCGCGACGAAAGAGCAAACTAGCCAGCCGTAGTGTATCTGAAACGAAGCATCCTTGAGCTGTGTATGCGTCTGTAAGAACGGTTTAATGAGAAAATAGAGGAGTATCCCGGCGATAAGATATCCGAGAGATTGTCGGAGCGTTTTCATTCGTTTCTCAAAGCGATAATCAGTTCGCCTAAGAGCCCGATAGCACTTAGGAGGATACCGGTAAGGATGCCGAATCCACCGACGAGCCAAGGGAATTGAAAAGGCAGGTTTGTTTTTAAAAACTTGAAGACGCAACCCGCCAATAGCACAGCGATACCTGTACCCATAAAGAGGCTGCCAATTCCCGCGAAAAAGTGCATCGGGCGTTTTTTGTATTTCGTCAAAAACAGCACGGTGAGCAGGTCAAAAAAACCCTTGGGAATGCGTTTGAATCCGTATTTTGACCTCCCAAATCGCCGGGGATGGTGTTTGACTTTCACCTCGCCGACAGAAAAACCTGCAGCATGCACGAAAATAGGAATGTAGCGATGCAAGTCGCCATAGAGATATAGTTCCTTAACAACTTCGGCACGGTATGCTTTGAATCCACAATTCATATCGTGGAGTTTGACACCCGTGAGCATACCGGTGACGCGGTTGAATACAAAAGAGAAGGCGCGTTTTTCAAACGGATCCTTGCGTGGGTATTTCCAACCGGAGACGACTCCGTGATTTTCGTGTTTAAGTTTTTCAAGAAGTTTCGGAATCTCGGCAGGAGCGTCTTGTAAGTCGGCATCCATAGTGATAACGATGTCGCTGGTGGCTTTTTGAAATCCTGCGGTGAGTGCTGCCGCTTTGCCCCGGTTACTTCTGAAGTGGATGATGTGAACATGGAGCTGTGATTCCGCGACCAGTGTATCTAAGACATCCGCGGTTGCATCGGTGCTGCCATCATTAATAAAGATAACTTCTGCGGCATATCCATGTGTCTTTACAACCGCTTGGATACTGCCAAGTAAGTCAGGCAGAGATTTGACCTCGTTATAGGCAGGAATGACGAGAGAGAGTTGGATCATGGCGTTCCTTCTTTACGAGGGAGGTGATAGATCCAAACATGGTCAATGCCGTTGAGTGTGATAATTACCTCTAATTCGCCATTCAATGTGCCTGTTTGTGGCACCCTCCCGATCTGTGAATCTCGGATATAGACGACTTCATAATCTGGGATACGCCCCATCCTCCTATCTGAGCGATAGGCGAATCCCCGGAAGTAATGCTGCACAAATTCTGTAGCGAGTGGCGATACTTGCACGAACGTGCGGTTTGCGTTTGGTTTCTGATCGAGATAGTTCGCAGCTATATCTAAACCCGAGGCTTCGCCTACGGTGATTATCTTTGTGATGTCTGTTACTTTCCAACAGAGGTTGTAGTAGGTGCCATAATATGGGTGGCGTGCAAGAACGGGAAACATCTGAATGAAAAAGAACCCAATGCAGGCAAGAACAACGAGTGTCGTTTTGGACTTTTCAGTTGCTGCGGTTCCAAACCGAAAACGGAACCAGATGTAGATCCATCTAAGTCCCTCTACAAATCCGATAGCTGCAAGTATCTCCAACATGGGAAACGCGGGTAAGAGATAACGACTGAATTTCTTACTTGTTGCTGAAAGACAGACAGTAAAAAGCACGATACCCGCAACAAGTGCAAGTACTATTCGAAATTGATAGGCATTCTCATCTGAGTGTTTGTGTTGCTTCCAAAGTAGGATACATCCAATAAGAACAAAGGGAAGCATCAAAGGGGTGCTTTTGATCGTCAGGACCAACGGATAGAAAAGCCAGCCAGGGTCGTTGACAACTTTGCCTAAAAAGAAGTGTTCAACTTCATGTGGGGTGGTGACTGCCCAATTAACCCTATCAAGGACGTGCCAGATGGTTTGTGTTGCCTGCACACAGATGAGAACCAATCCTGCCCCGACTACCATCATAAGCACTATGGAACAACGTCTGTTTTTTATACCTTTTAACAGAATGAGGGTGAGCCCGAAAAGACACAAAGTCATCAGTCCCCAGATAGGGGTCCAAAAAACAGGCCAGAGCGCGAGAACAGTAACGGCTATGCAATTGAGGAAACAAAGCCCCTCCGCAACGGATGAAGAAAATCGGTTACTTCTTCTCTCCTGAGGCTTTCGCAACAGGAAAAGGCATAACGGTATCCATGCCACTAATATAAAAGCGTAACTTTTGGAAAGGACTGCAAGTCCGAAACTGATACCTGAAAGAACGAGATAGCGATGGTGTTGTCGATTTTGGCAATAGCATAGGAACAGCAGCACTGTCAGCAGGATAAAAATGCTTGCAAGCGCATCTGTGTGGACACGGCGTGTCTGTGCTAAAAAAAGCGGAGAGTAAGCAAGACACGCACCTCCTGCAAGTGCTACCCACTGTCCGAAAAGTTTATAGAGCAAAAGACAGGCTATACCAATGCCTATCCACACCACAATACCAATAAACCACCGGGCGCGAGTGAGATTTGGGACATTTATACCAGGTTCCACGAAAAAGGCGCGGAGTCCGGCAATCCACATTGTGGTGACACCCGGGTGGTAAGCAATAAGCGTGTCGGAAAACTCGCCTTTCTTGACAGCGAACATGAATTGTGCACTGCGGCGGAGCCATCGCGCTTCATCGCTGGACCAGTGTGCGTTCAGTGAGAAGAAACGGGGGATACCTATGATAAAAAAGAGGCATATAATGATAATGATGAGTAATTTTTTTTGCAGGAGCGGCATGCGTGACACTACTCATCTCCGCGGATATACAGGTCTTCTTTAGCAATCGGGATGTTAAAGACAGCGCGATGTACTTGCAGGGTTGCCTTTCTCAATATCGGTGGCATTTTCGGCTGTTGCTTTTCATCCTCGATCTCGGTTACAAATGAGTTTTCTCTCGTGATACGACTGGGATACCAGACATCGGGTTTAAACTTCTTGAGTTGGTATGTCCAAGAGGTAACTCTGTACTCTTTTAGTGTTTGTGAGGGGATGGCACTTCCAGGTGGTCCTTCAGGTTGCAGTGGTATTGTGCCTTCATTGTGTATGTGTACGAAAACGCGGGTGGGACGGTAGTCTTTCTGCACATCCAACGAGATTTCAGAAGTCAGTTTCAAGCCACTCACGGTGCGCTTTAGCGTGATCTGATAGTTCGAGGTGTCTGCCACGCGGTCTTCTTTGACATCCGCCACATTGTCAAGGTGAAGCAGCTCTGTGAGTTTTGAGTGTTTTGGCTCCCAATGTGGCCATATCCACCAGTGTAGGGTGTAATATAACCTAAAGTCGCGTGACGGTATTGACTGCACTGGGTGCCGTTTCCATCCGGTACCGGTGTATTCCTGAAAAAGCAAGGTCTTCTTGTCCATGTCCATCTGATATTGAAAACGATTGTTTTGCCAGTCGTCTAAGGGTTTTCCGTTTAATTCCATTTTGTTGTGCACCTTGACATCGTAAAAATGGTGTTCTCCATCAAAACGGTAGAGGATATGCCAACGCCCCGTCTCTTCATGCTGGTACTGGTCCTCTCCTTCCGCCCGTGTTGCTTGACTCAACGTTATAGAAAATTCAATGATACCTGTTTTGAGTTTTGCGTTAGCGTTGACAATTCCTGTTTTAATCTGTTCTAAGAGTTGTGTAATTTCTGCAGAGGCGGCAAATTCTGACGTTGGCACTGTTTGCGGCGATTGCGAGAAGGTTGTTGCTGTCCTGCAGAACAATGTCAGACTTATCGAAAAAAATAATATCATGGTGAACTTGCTGTGAGCAGGGTAAGACATGAGGGCTCCTATTCCGTTTTAAAGGTCTCGCGGGTACGTGCGTCAAAGACCATAGTTCCTGGCGGAGGCTCAATTGAGAATCTGCGTGAGGGAATATGTGAGTTAATCATGAGG
>JAPPDN010000463.1:20258-22797 GCA_028824575.1 Candidatus Poribacteria bacterium
ACTAAACTGCATGGTTCGGGTGCGTAAATCCGTTTCTCTGCCCGTTTTCAGATCAGTAAGAGTTACGACCTCCTCGCCAGATTTAGGGAACCAGAGATCTGGGGCAACTTCTTGATAGGTGTAATCTCGTGTCACAAATGTAGTTGTATCGTTGCTGTTAGTTGTAAAGAAGGTATGCCGCATAGGGCGGTAACTTTCCTCGGGGTTGAGCCATAATTCTACCTCAACAATATCCTGAAGTGTCCCTTTGACCTGATACACTTCTATACCGTCTAAATTGACCGGTTCAATGTATGGGTTTTCCAATCTATTAATAACATCTATCAATCCTCTTTCGCCATCCTCACTTCCCCATCCCCATGCGCGCGGGTCTATACTTGCATCTGCGACAACATCGCTGCGCCGTGTGATCCGTTGGCCACGCCGGGTTTCTTCTAGATTCTCAAAAGTTTCTCCGTCATAGGCGAATTGTTTTGTATCTGAGTATTGAAGGCTTCCGAATCGCTCATCATATTGCGTGATATTTCGTGTTACGTCAGCTCGAATGCGCCCCCCGGAAAACTCAAATGTGCCTTCATAGGTACCGCTCGGCATCCGTGGTATACCGGGATAATCAACTGAGGACATTTGCAAGTAGAAAGCAACGCTGCCACTGTCAACAAGGCTGTCATAGTAGGCAACACCCTCTCGGATGAGCTGCGACAACTCCTCTTGAGTAAATTCTGTTGTGTTTTCGGCTGTCTGTGTTTTATCAGATGTTTGTACAGTCCCGGTTCCTTCTTGAAGTTTCTCAAGAAAATCGAGTGCTTGTGCGATTTTTTCTGCCTCCTCTGCAGGTTCTTCTGCAAGTGTCGGTGCTGCTTGCTGTGGCACACGAATAGGTCTTTTGGAATTCATGGAGGGGCCAGAGTTCCGGGTGGCTTTCTGTGTGCGTGTCTGTTCTATTGTTACAGGGGCAACGGTGTTCCCATTGAAACTGCGCCGATAGAGGAATAGTGTAACTACTAATAGGGTAACAGCACATAGTGGAAAAAGCCACCTCTTTTTTGCGAGCCTTTTTTGCTTCATTGTTTTTTCCTTGGAGCGTGAGGCTGAAGGTAAAAAGCTTACCCTCAGCCGATTAACTTGATGGAAACTGTCGTTGTTTACGACTTAACAAATCAACCGATAGAAATTAGCAAGATGTCCATTCAATATCAAAGCGAGGGACATCTACTGTATTGGACCAACCGATGCAACCCGGTAAATAATAGTGGTACCGGACAGCACAAGTTTGCGTATCGTCGTGGCTCCAGCCGGTACAGTGCAATGCCCAAGTTGTGCTGTCACTGCACTCCTCGTACGTTGATGCTGACTGCTTCACGGAGCCTGACCAAGATGAGCGACAGCGGTGAGGTCCACAGTAAGAGCCCTCACGCGTAGAAATGACGGAAGCGATATTGTTACAATCCCCCGCCCCTTGTGTTGTAAGCATTTCTGCTTTACTAAGGGATTCAAAGGGTGTGTCGGAGTGAAAGTCCCCCTGCAGTAGGATAAGTCCTGCGATGAATGCTAGGAGGAGCATTGCGAAAACTGTTGATTTCATTTTGTCTCCTTTACCGAGTGTTTACACCCGGCGGTTTTTCTTACCTTTTCACACACTTTTCTTCGGTGTGTGAACCTTTCTACTTAACAACAATACCGAACACTGGCACCTGGATGTGGCGATTTTCCGGGTGATTTGTATGTATCCGAACCTCGCCTTTGAGGATGCCAATCGGTAGCAGCGGTGGCAACGTTAACTTCAACTCATAGCGTTTTTCATCTGTAAGTGTGTTTACCTCAACGGTGCCGACCTCCGTTTCTATCTTCTCAATCTGGAGTCCGGTGCCGCTCTGGTTGTGGAGGACCACCGCTTTTGTTTTTCCTTCGGTGGCTTTGATGCGTCCGAAGAAAAATCGGTTGGGGATCAGTTTGTATTGCGGATTGACTTTCCCCGAAACCGGTAAGGTGAGTGTCTTTATATTTCCATCGCTTTCTCGGTAGTGGACGGTGAGTATTTCATCGATCCTTTTGTCTTTCGGCATCTGTTCGATCTCAAAATGGAGTTCAATGTTCGCATGTTGCCAGGGAGGAATGACGGTGTTACTTCGCAGAATAGGTTGTATCCATTCCTGTGAGGCTTCCATTTTGAGAATTTTCGCACGAGTCTCATTGAGGTTTTGGATCGCTACAGTTCTTTTGATGTGAGATGTGCCGATGTCTTGAATAGAAAGCATTTCAGGGATGAAGACGAGGGAAAACTCACGGATGACCCCCAGAGAGATAAAAGTATGCGGGCGTTCGGGGGAGTCTGTCTCAATATGAATGGTGGTAAAGAGAGAACGGTTGATGGCACTTGCATCCCATGTTATATCTAAAAGGGTGTACCCGTCTGCGGGAATGTAGGATGTCTGCCGCTTGGCAACGGTGCAGTCGCAATTGGAGACAATGTTGTTAACTTTTAGTGGGACACTGCGAACATTTTGAATCTGCACAGATATCACGTAACCTACAGAAT
>JAPPDN010000051.1 GCA_028824575.1 Candidatus Poribacteria bacterium
CCAACGGTTACGTCTGCTGAATACACTGGCACAATCGCACATGCCGCAATGAGAAGCGTTAGACACAGGCATCGTACTGTTAGCGAATGTTTCATTGTCTTGACTCCTTTGGTTTGGAAATTTGCGTTTGGTAAGTGAATGATTGTCTATATATTAGCATGCATTGCGGACGCATGTCTAATAGGATTCAATTTGCCTAAATTTTGCTTTGATTTTAAGCATTTTTATGGTATAATATTGGGCAAATATAGGGTTTGTATCTATGCGAACCACACTATAATTCATGAAATTACATAAGGAAGGACATAAAATGTTCTACGAGTTAACACGTCTACGTGTCGGGAAGTTGTCGATGGTTTTCGTCGTTGTGGCAATGGTAATCGCCTTTGCTGTTTCAACACACGCTGACCTCAAGGACCCGACACTGTCTGTCTACTATAATTTCGACGAGAATGGGGATACCGTCAAAGACGGTTCCATCCACGGTAACGATGGGATAATTGAAGGGAAAGTTAAACGAGAAGATGGTGTTTTCGGTAAAGCCGTCGTTTTAGAGCCAAATACATGGGTGAACTTGAACGGGCCGGAATTTGAAAACGCGCCCGTTGAAGGTTTCACCCTTGCTGTCTGGGTCAATCATAACGATTCACCCGAACCACAGAGCATCTTTGACGCGATTGGCACTGATCACGGGAGCGGTCTCTTCCACGTGGAAATCCGTCCTGCTGGCTTCAGATGGTTCCATCGAGATGGTGCCCAAGCAGAAATTTTCAATATCAACCCCGGTCCTGTTATCGACGGTGGAGAGTGGGTGCATTTCACTGGCACCTACGATAGCAAGAGCGGTGACACGAAAACCTACGTCGATGGGAAGATGACACACGAGGCGAAAGGTAAAGGCGAACTTTCAGATAACTGGGGCGTCTCAGCTGCGATCGGACACCATAAGAATGGTCGCTGGTTCGATGGACTGATGGATGAGTTCTATATTTTCGGCCGTGCGTTATCCAAAGATGAGATTAAAGAGGTGATGGATGGCGAATTTCTGTCAGTAGAACCGGCAGATAAGCTCACCACAACCTGGGGCAGCATTAAATCATCAAGACGCTAAAGTCTCTATTTTTATTCTGTAGTGAACCTAAAAATATCAGGGCACTTCCTGCCGCAACGGGCAATAATGCACTTCGCATTTGGGTGAGTACACCGCAGAATTGCCCTACTACGAACGAGTATTTGTTAAAGGATAGGTGTCTACATAATTCTAAGTTTTACTATAAATACAACTGAACGGCTTGTGCACAGGGATCCTGTGTTCGAGCCGTTTTTTTGTGTCAATTTACCGGTGCGGTGCATATTCCCAATCGAAACGCTGTCGTCCGTAAGTTACGCCATCAATTTCGGTCTGATGGCAGATGAGGCATCTATGTGCTTCGGTAACACCGTGCAGTTCGTGCACCAACTGAATCTCTTCTGTGTTATGCACGTGGCATTTGAGACAGGTATAACTCCGGTAATCGGAATCGGCGTGGATGGCGATTTGGTCTGCGACCTTCCGGACGTGATAGGTGTGTCCATCTTCAGTATCGGTGACTGTCCAAGCGTTTCCTTTTTCCTTGATAGCGATGGGTGCCGTTGTGGGGACTCTGCGTTCATTTTGTAAGAACCACCAGTGCAAGTCTTCAGGAATAGTGTCTGACGTGTCCAAATCTTCAGGAAGGGTTGTACTGACATGAAACAGTAGGCGTTCAGGTGTATGGCATCTTGCGCAAGGCACGTCGTGGACATCCGTGAGTGGGAAGAATTCGTCATGCTCCAGTTTTTGTTGTCCGTGGAAAACAATACTCACAAGTAGGATTGGTGCGAGGATGAGGTGGCATCGGAGCAGAATCTGTCTCGTCTTACGAGCGGTTAGACTCACTGCGATACCGGTCCCTAAATTTGACAAAGCGAGTAGGAACGTAAGCCATGAATGCCACACGAGCGGTTGGAACGCTGAATGATATAGCACCAAGCATAACCCCATGGACGCGAGGCGTTGGTGGTATTTCAACCATGTTTGGCGATTGCCCCATCGAATCCAGCGGCTTCGCAGCAGGTAAAGACTGGCAATAACGATAACGATAGCACCGATGATGCTAATGGTATGTCTCGCCTCACCGAAGCTGCCTGCCTGCCATATACATAAGCCTGAGATAACAGCAGCACCGACGATGCCGTGCCCGATTTGGATAAAGACTTTCATGCCATTAATTTAGCACGGATACGGGATGAAGTCCAGTAAAAAGCCACTAATGTAAACACAAATGAGGCTTTCTTGCATAGTTATCATGCTTTTATTTTTAAACTCATGTTCA
>JAPPDN010000700.1 GCA_028824575.1 Candidatus Poribacteria bacterium
GTCATGGTAGCAACGGCACTCGGCACCAACGCAGCTGAAAACCCGCGCCTTGATGTCAATGCAGATGGTACTGTCAATATCCAAGACCTCATCCTCGTTGCGACCCACCTCGGTGAGACAACGGCGGCTGCGGCACCCGTCATTATTGAACTGCCGAAGCACTTCACTCCCGAAACACTTCAACAGGTGTTGGATCTTTTACGGACGCAGAATGACGGATCCCTTGCTTTCCAACGCGCAATCGCGAACTTAGAGCTGCTGCTGTTGGCACTGGCTCCAAAAGAGACGGCCCTCTTAGCGAACTACCCGAACCCATTCAACCCAGAGACATGGATACCCTATCAGTTGGCAAAGCCAGCAGATGTCACACTTCGCATCTACACTGTAGACGGCACTTTAGTTAGAACATTGTCATTGGGACATAAGGCTATCGGCACCTATCAGAGTCGCAATCGTGCGGCGTATTGGGATGGCAGAAATGCATTCGGTGAACCCGTTGCAAGCGGTGTCTATTTCTACACGCTCACAGCAGGCGATTTCACCGTGACCCGAAAAATGTTGATACGAAAGTAAGATGCATACTCAGTTGTTAATTCTCAGTAGAGTCTGCAGCAGTCGGTCGCAGTTGGCAGCTACTTGTGATCGGTTCTCTTATCATGGGAATCACAGAAATCAAAGAAATCACAGTTCAGAATTCAACAGCACGGACGGAGCGGGACTGAGTCGAAGAAGTCGCGATTCAGAGATCGCTTCTACAGGGAAGAACTTTACGCGAAAGATCGAAATTGTGGGGCAATTGAATGGCTCTGCCCATCTTCCACGCTTGCATCCTACTTCAAACTATGATATAATACCAATTACAGCGAAACCGAATACTTCCGCTAATATGAAGGAACCGCCTCATGAAAACATTGTTTAAAACGTGCACTTTACTGATCATTGGTTTAGTCGCAATCTACACTGCCGGTTGCGGTGAAAACGTTGAACAGGAGATGAACCCTGTAGCGTTTGACACAGAACCCGCTCGCGAAGAACCTTCCGAACCCATTAATGAACCCATTGCGGCCGATGGGAAACCTATCACAGTCACCGATGCAACTTTTGAAGACGTTGTGTTGAATGCAGAAATGCCCGTCATGCTTGAACTCGGCGCGGAATGGTGAGGCTTCTGCCGGTTGATGAAACCAACCGTTGATGCAGTTGCATCAGAATATCGTGAAAGTTTTATCGTCGCAAGATTGGATATCGATAAAAACCGTAAAATAGCGAGAGAACACGGCGGACAGGGGATTCCTGCTTACATCGTCTTCCGTGATGGCGAAGTCGTAGGCAAATTTGTAGGCGCGATGCCCAAAGCCGCTTTTGTCCAGCGAATCCTTGATATATTGAAGTAGTTTTCAGTACTCAGTTAAAGAGCGGTTTGATTAACCAGAGTTTCTCTTAACTGATAACTGAAAACTGGGTACTGAAAACCGCAGAATAAAAATATGGCACAACAAAGCGTTACACTCCAAAAACTTGATGAATACCGCTGGCGTATCCCGAAAAGTTACATGAAAGGCATGCGCGTTGACGGCATCGTCTATGCCAACGAGAAACTCCTTGAACAGGCAAAAAGCGACGAGGCGTTGCAACAAGTAGCAAACGTCGCGCATCTCCCCGGCATCGTCAAACACTCACTCGCGATGCCCGATTTACACTGGGGATACGGTTTCGTCATCGGCGGCGTCGCTGCCACGGATCCGAAGGCGGATGGTGTCGTCTCTCCCGGCGGCATCGGATACGACATCAATTGCGGGGTCCGTCTCATCCGGACGAACCTTGATGTCTCACAGCTTGACGGAAAACGGAAAGCACTCATCGGCAGGTTGTTCGAGAATGTCCCGTGCGGTGTCGGCTCCAGCGGCGCAATTCGGCTTACTGTCCAAGAAGAACGGCGGATGCTCGAAAAAGGCGCGCTGTGGGCGATTGAGCGGGAATACGGACACCCAAACGACCTCAACTTTACCGAGGCGACCGGTTTCCTCCAACACGCCAACGCCGATGCTGCGAGCCAACGCGCCTTAGAACGTGGTAAAAACCAGCTCGGCACCCTCGGCTCCGGCAACCATTTCCTTGAAGTCCAAGCCGTTGACCGCATTTTTTATAGAGAAGCCGCCGATGCGATGGGGTTAAGCGAAGGTAACATCTGTGTCATGATTCATACCGGTTCACGCGGCTTCGGTTACCAGGTCTGCGATGAACACGTCAAGAGTTGGGTCAAAGTTGCCGAAAGATACGGCATCAGACTGCCTGACCGACAACTCGCCTCCGCACCGATCAACTCACCAGAGGGACAGGACTACATCACCGC
>JAPPDN010000420.1 GCA_028824575.1 Candidatus Poribacteria bacterium
CGACACATGCTCGCGCACCCAACGCTTGTCCCATATCTCAACGAGATACTCGGAAAAGGTTTCCGTATGGACCACCAGATGTTCCTGCTTTCAATGGACAAAGGCGCGGAAGGTTTTATTTTTCACGGATCCTCCGGTCCCGGCTTCGATCCCAACCAATACTACATCTTCCAAGACGGACGCATGCACAACGGTTTGACCGTTGTCACCTTCCAGCTGACGGATGTTCCCCCCGGCGCAGGTGGGTTAATCGTCATCCCAGGAAGCCACAAGAGCAACTACCCGTGTCCACAAGAGATGCGACTCTACCAGCAACACCAAGAGCACATCCGGCAGCTGGTCTGCAACGCGGGCGATGTGATAATTTTCACCGAAGCGGTGACACACGGCACGCTGCCATGGACTGCTGACCATCCACGACGCTCAATTCTGACGCGCTACACCGCAGGCAATATGGCGTACGTTCCCGCCTACGAAATACCAGAATGGGCAAATGAACGCCAACGTGCTGTCATGGAACCGCCCTATCACTCTCGATTAAATCGTCCCGTATTGGAGACGTAGGATCGTAGGAGCGAAACCTTCTAAACCCTATGTTTTCCCTCAATTAGTATAAAAAACGCAGCGCGGAATGAAATGGAGCGCGGATTTAAGAAACCGACTCTAAAATACAAATCCGCTCGATTTAACCGCAAGGAAAATTAAAATATGTCTACTTCAACGAGTGCAATTCTTGGCTTGATCTTCTTAGGCCTCGCGAATGCCTCTGTTTTCTTGATGTTCAAACTATGGGGTTACCCATTTAACAAAGAGACACATAAGAGCGAAGCACCACCGTCCTTGATGCTGCTCCACCGACTCATCGGTTATGCGTATGCGATACTCTATATCTTTATGATGTGGCACATGGTGCCGCGTCTGTGGAACTATCAAGTCGAACTCCCACCGCGCACCGTTGCACACCTGATGCTCGGTATTACTATCGGTGTGCTGATCCTCGTCAAGATCGCCATCCTCCGGTTTTTCCGACATTTTGAGGAATCGATGCCGTATATCGGTACATGTCTGCTTATCTGCACATACCTGTTGATAGGGTTGTCAGTGCCGTTCACATTCCGCGAAGCCGCATTGCGTACACAAACAAATGCATTCAGTGATGAGGGGATCACGCGGACCCGCAAGTTGCTTGAAAACGCTGGATTGCCAGCAGAAGCACCACTTGATCAATTGGCATCAAAACGAAAACTGCGGGAAGGGCAGCACGTCTTACAACGCAAATGTGTTGTCTGCCACGACTTACGGACGATTCTTGTGAAACCACGCACGCCGACCGACTGGGTCCGCCTTGTCAATCGGATGGCGATAAAGCCGATGATCGGCGAACCCATCCATCAGGAAGAAGAGTGGACGGTCTCGGCATATCTCATCGCGATTACACCGGATATTCAGACTTCCGTCCGGCAACAGCGACAAGAACAGATGCGTTCAGATGAAGCGAAGGAGGCTGCACAAATCGCAACAGTCGCTATGGAAGCGGAAGCTGCAATCGGAACAGTACCCATCGCCTATGATGAAGCAGAAGCCAAAGCACTCTTTGAGGACAAATGCTCGCAATGTCACCCTCTTACGGACGTTGAAGACTATCCACCTCGCTCTAAAGAGGAGACAACCGAGGTTATTGCTCGGATGATAGAAACAGGGCTTTATCTCGAAGAAGAAGAGGTTGAGATAATTACGCGCTATATTAACGAAAACTATCTGGAAGAGGAATTATAACCGAATCTGCTTGAATGCCTCAATCTGTGCCGTAATCGCGCGTTCGGTCGGGAGACGCTCCGCACTCGATGCACCGTAGAAACCGACAACCCCTTCCGTATTTTCCAGCACATACGTAGCGTCTTCAGGTTCAGCAATGGGACCGCCGTGACAGATCACAAGGATCTCTGGATTGACCCCTTTTGCGGCATCATGGATAGCTTGGACCTGTTTAGCGGCATCTTCAAGCGTGAAGGCAGTTTTTGCACCGATAGAACCTTTCGTCGTGAGTCCCATGTGTGCGACGAGGATATCCGCACCCGCATCTGCCATCTGTTCTGCCTCGGTTTCGTTGAAGGCATAAGGCGTGGTGAGCATGCCCAATTGATGTGCTGTCCGAATCATCTCTACCTCAGGTCCGTATCCCATATCGGTCTCCTCAAGGAGTTGACGGAAAGTGCCGTCAATTAGACCTACCGTTGGGAAGTTCTGAACCCCAGAAAATCCGATTGCGTCTATCTGTTGTAAGAAGATGTCCATCAAGCGAAATGGATCGGTGCCACAGACACCCGCGAGGACGGGAGTATC
>JAPPDN010000204.1 GCA_028824575.1 Candidatus Poribacteria bacterium
ACCGTCTATTATTCACTTTACGGCGATAGTCCAGAGCGTATCCGAAAAAGTACTGTTCAGTTGACAGAGGATTGGAACGATTGGCAGCCATCTGAACCGATAGAGGTCATCGCTCCGAAACATGATTTTGAAGGTGTAGACTTGCCGATTAGACCGTCAACAGGTGGGTTAGATCGGGAGCGGGTGCGTGAACTTCGCGATCCGGCGATCTATTGCGAGGATGGAGGGACGTGGTTGCTCTATTCTGTGGCGGGTGAGCAGGGGATTGCGATTATGCGTATATCATAACGGTTGATTCGTTGTCTAATTTGCCGACTCTTTTCTGTAGTTCTATTGACGTTTCTCGATGAGTCTTCCGACGAAAAAGATTAAAATGCCGAGGGTTAATAAACCCATCTCAATACCCATCAATTTGGATTCACTATAATCGAGCGGATTGGTAAAGACAAAGAGAAGTGCTGCGCCTAAACACGCTATACCCATCAGTTCTAAAGTTTTTCCGATATAATACACGAATTCTCCAATACTGTTTGAAGAAAAAATAGGGCGCGGTTGTTGTCCCACGCCCTACAGCAACGGATTAGTAGAGGCTTTTGATGCGTCCCCACTGAATCAATTTTTGTTGTTTATTCGGTTCAATTTTCGCAGTGAAGACGAGATCGGGAAGGAATTCTTCTTCTTCAGTATAACCGTCCGGTGCCCATGTGATTTTATGTCGTAGGCTTCCGCTATCGACATCGTTATAAGTGATACAGAAATCAATAGTATTGCCCTTGCTTGCGATGTCATCAAGCCGGAAACTTAACTCACATGTTTGTCCATCGTTTCCCCATTCCACTCGTGTTAATGGGTGTTTTAGTACACCGGTCTTGTCGCGAATCGGTATATCAAATCGGTAAAGATCATCCTTTCGTCCTAAGTGGTGTGGCCCCAAGTAAAGGGTAAGATGATCTTCCCGAAGGAGTTTTGTTTGACGCGTTTCGATTTGATCGTCCGTTAGCTTAACGGCTACATAAAGGAACCCGTTCCGCCAAACCGCTGCGAAGGATCCAGTGAAATCAGAGGATTCGTGCCAATGTTGCCCGGTAATTAGATCTTGTTCCATTTTTCCGGGGATCGCTATCTCCCAAGCTGGGTCATCAAGATAGCCGTCTACAATCGGGGCAACTGGAGCGAGTTCTGCGTTATATTGAAAATTTTGAAGGTTTTCACCGATTATATGCCCTAATGCATAAGACGTTGTCATTAGCAAGAGGCTGATTGTTACAATTATCTGTCTGTTAAGGTTCATGAATTCCTCCTTTTCCTATCTACCTTTGTCAGAGGGTTTCAATAGCGTTACCTTAGTCTTATTTTCCTTGTCGCCGGATTTGTATCAGACAAACATTCCGACGAGCGTTAAAAATTTTGTTGCTTCTATCCGTAATTTATTCATTAATTTATAGTATACCTTAAAACTTATTCTTTTATCCAATTAAAATTACAGGGCTATTTAGTTTTAGACTTTTTGTCCAATTTAACGGAACAGCCGTGATCAGGAGGTTGCTCTTACAGCGGAGCATCTGAAACTGAAAATCGAAAATTTCGGAAAACTAAATGCCTCTATAAAATTACCAATATTGCGCCTCAGATTTCCGAATATGTATTTTTTTGAAAAATCAGTTGAAATTTGGTAAAATATTTGTTATACTTTTAAACAGGTTTTAAAATCGCATTTTGTCTGAGCTCATATTTTATAGAGAGGCAATTGGTTGTGAATAAAAGTACAAGAAGCATGATGATATGGTGGATAGTCATTGCTGGCATCGTAGTGATCGGTATTTACCAACTATTCAACCGCAGAGATCCAGTTTACCAACTGGCAACCTCTGATTTTCATCAATATATAATAGACGACCCAGGAGTTTTTGACGGGTACCTCACGTTGGATGAGGAGTGGATTGAAGGACGGTTTCTCGAGAGTGCCGTCCCGGACGTTCAAGGTGATATTTGGCAGAAGCAGAACATGGCACCTCAGGAACGCGACGCGCATTTTCCGCCAAATTGGAAAGGTGAATTTAGAGCAAGCCGCGACCCGATTGATGATTATGATATCCAAGCAAAACTTGATGAGAAAGGGATCCGCTATAATGTTGAGCCGCCATCTAAATTTCCACAGGGGTTGCTTATCTTCGGGACGACGATCGTACCGCTTCTTATCTTCTTAGGTTTGATGATTTTCTTATCCCGCCAAATGCAGGGGAGCGGCAATCGAGCACTCTCTTTTGGAAAGAGTCGGGCACGGCTGCATTCTGAGAATCAAACAAAGATAACATTTGAAGATGTCGCTGGTGTGGATGAG
>JAPPDN010000723.1:0-622 GCA_028824575.1 Candidatus Poribacteria bacterium
TAACAAGTGGCATCATCTCGCCTTTACCTATGATGGCAAGATGGGACGCGTTTATGTTGATGGCGAATTAGAGACCGAGGCACCTAATGCACAGACGTTTCAGAGTAGTGATCCAATTACAATCGGCGTCCCGAATCTTGATAACGCAAACGGATTAAAGGGTATCATTGATGAGATACGCATCTCCAATGTTGAACGAACCGAAGATGAAATTCAAGAAGCGATGGATGTCGGTTTGGCACAAATCCTCAACGTTGAACCCGGCGGCAAACTCGCAACGCGCTGGGGATATATTAAACAGGTACAATAAACAGGACTTACGCATTGTACCTTAAAGTCCCCCTGATAAGGGGGATTTAGGGGGTTTAAAATATTCAAAAATATTGCGCTTTGCGTAAGTCCCGTCTAAGATAGGGAGAACGAGTTGAGAAGATTAACATTCGCATGCTTACCACTTTTCTGCATCACTACATTCGCATTTGGGCAAGGACTTCCAATGGCAGTACCAGAGCAGGTCGGTGTCTCCACCGAACATCTTGAACGTATCCGTCCTGTCATGCAAGGCTATGTTGATGACGGACGTATAGCAGGGCTCTTGACCGTCGCTGCACGAAGCGGCAAA
>JAPPDN010000723.1:632-2339 GCA_028824575.1 Candidatus Poribacteria bacterium
AACCCATCGAAGCGGACACAATATTTCGTATCCACTCGATGTCAAAACCGATTACCAGTGTCGCAGTCATGATGCTCTATGAGGAGGGACATTTTCAGCTCGATACACCCGTGTCCGAGTTCATCCCTGAATTTAAAAACATGAAGGTCTACAACGCGGACCAGACGGAAATCTTGGACGCAAAGAACAAGGTAACGATCAAACACCTTCTCACGCATACCGCAGGGTTAACCTATGGCTGGGGCAGCGAACCGGTTGATAAACGCTATAGGGAAGCGAACCTTTTTCAGTCCGGTACGACACTCGCAGATTCGATGAAGAAACTCAGCGAGATTCCCCTCGTTCACGAACCGGGTGAAAGATGGACCTATGGGTTATCTACCGATGTACTCGGCTACCTCGTCGAGGTGGTTTCCGGTATGCCGTTTGAAGAATTCCTCAAAACGCGGCTCTTTAGACCGATCGGTATGGTTGATACCGCATTTTCAGTGCCTTTAGAGAAGTTGGACAGGTTTGCCGCACTCTATCAACTTCACAAAGAAGGGCGGATGAAAGGTGATAAAGATAAACAAAAAAAGACGGACGGTGCAAAAGAAAAGGGGATCGAAGGCGATAAAGACCGAAAAATGAGGTTGGAACGTATTGAGAAAGATCCACCCTTCAAGAACGGTGAGGTCCGTTTCTTTCCAGGGGGTGGTGGTAAACTTCTCTCAACGGCACCAGACTACATACGGTTTTGTCAGATGTTGCTCAACGGAGGCGAACTCAACGGTGTCCGCATATTAAAGAAGGAGACGGTTGAACTGATGCGCGCCCCACATCACGATACCTGGTTCGGACTCGGTTTCGCTATTGTTACCGATAAGAAGGAGTCAACCGACGATAAAGAACCAAAAGGCACGCCCGAGTCGATAGGAAGTTACAGTTGGGGCGGTGCTGCCGGTACTACCTTCTGGATTGACCCCGAAATGGAGTTGATCGGTCTGCTCATGATGCAGATCAGTGACGTTTCCTCTTCCCACGATCAATTTAAGAAACTAACCTATCAGGCACTAACCGAGTGAAGGAGAATGAATTGAAAAAATTAACGTATACATCTTTATTACTTTTCTTCATTGCCTCGTTCGCTTTTGGACAAGGACTGCCGATGATAGTGCCAGAAGAGGTAGGTGTTTCTGCCAAACGGCTGAAACGCATTCGCTCTCTCCTGCAAGGTTACTACAATTCAGGACAAGTCTCCGGATTCCTAACGGTCGTGGCACGACGCGGTAAGATTGTCCATTTTGAAACCATCGGCATGCGAGATTTTGAAAATAGCAAGCCTATTGAACCGGATACGATCTTCCACATCTACTCTATGTCAAAACCGATTACCAGTGTCGCCGTGATGATGCTCTATGAGGAGGGGCATTTTCAACTCGGCACGCCTGTTTCCAGGTTTATCCCTGAGTTTGAGAACATGAAGGTTTACAATGAAGACCAGACCGAAATCTTGGACGCAAAGAAGAAGATAACCATCAAGCATCTCCTCATGCATACTGCCGGACTCACTTACGGTTGGGGCAATAAACCCGTCGATACACTCTATAGGGAGGCAAAAATCCGTGAACCCGGTTCAACCTTGGCGGATATGGTCAAAAAATTGGGAAACATTCCACTCGTTCACGAACCGAATGAAAAGTGGACCTATAGTGTCTCTACTGCTGT
>JAPPDN010000383.1 GCA_028824575.1 Candidatus Poribacteria bacterium
CACGATCTGCCCCGCTCAGGGTGTTTCTAAGAATCCCCCTGCTTTAGCGGGGGGAGTATGTCAAGTACAATATTACCACAAATGAGACAAGTTGTCAAGAATTCTCTATCATAGGCAGGAGATTCAGTTTTAAGGAATTACCAGATTTCGCGTCTTTTTGTTGAGAATCCGGTGCAGTTTGGAACCGCATCTACCGGGCCTGAGTGCGAAAAAATGTATTTATTGGAACAGCTGCCAACTTCTGCCCGGTAGATCCGCACGAAACACCTCTACATTTCCACGGTCTGCCATTGTGACATAGCAGGTGCGTCCATCTGGACCCCCGAAAGCGATATTCGTGCAGAGCTTCCCTGTTAACTGTACTTCCAGTAACACCTCGCCTGCGGGTGATAATTTTGCGACTGTCCCTTTGCCGTGCCGAGTGATATAGAGATTGCCTTCAATATCGCACCGCATCCCGTCCATATTGAAATCAGGGAACTGAATCAGCAACCGTTTGTTGCTAATTTCTCCTTCGGGTGAGAGATCGTAAGCCCAAACGTTGCGCTGTGCGGATTCATTGACATAGAGCATCTTTTCATCCGGACTCACTTCAATGCCGTTTGTGGTACCCATGTCCGCTTCCAGTAGAGTCACTTTTCCGTCGGTATCCACGCGCCAGATTTGTCCGGTAGATTCACCCCAATTTGGGTCGCTCGCATAGAGAATATCGTTCGCACCGACAGCGAGATCGTTGGGTTGATTCATTGTCGGTTCGTGTGCGTGGACGCTGATTTCCCGCGTATCCATATCCACTTTGAGAACATTGTGGTTGGTATAATCAGCAATAAACATGAAACCTTCGCTGTTGAAACGGATGCCGTTACCGATACTATCCGTTGGTAGTTCAACGAAAACGCTTTCATTCCCATCAGGTGTTACCTTACCGATGGTGTGCTGTCTCTCGTAGTTGACGGCATATAGGTTACCTCCTGCGTCGCAGGCGGGTCCCTCAATACCGGATGTAAACCCGTTGACAGGTGTAAATTCTTGAGCGACAAAAAATTCTTCGTTCATTATTTAATTCCTTGAATTTAGTTTACTGTGCAAAGCACGAATACACCGGTATAAGCATGTGCGAAGTTACGTCCGCCGATGGGTGCAAACTCCGAATTCCCAAAGAATCCGATAACGGGTAATCCGGGAAACTTTTCTTGGATAACACTGATGTCGTGATTCGCCGTGCCATAAAGCCCTTTGCCACGTCCCAAGCAGTTAAAGTAGAGTCCAAAGGCAGGGGACTGATCCCGGGTTTTCTCAGCCAATTTCGCTACGATTACCTGAATCTCTTCTGCAGCTGCAAGCGGGTTTCGCAGATGGAACTGGACCAACTGCCCCGCTTTTACCTCCTCGGATATAGCGATGGCGGCGTGTTGCTCATTAATGCCAACCAAATTGCGTATTAGAAAATCACCACGGGTCGGGTTTTTGTTCGTATCATCCATTGCAATCCCGACGAAAACCGTGCCGCCTGACCGGCGAATGTCTTCCTGCGTTAGCAGTTGTAAAGCCCCTTTAAAGTTTTCCAATGCAGGTTCACCGTCCAACTCAAAGATGACATGTCCGTCGGCCTTTGTAACCTCACGCGGTTTTCCAACAGGTTGACAACCTTGCGCGACACCAATCTCCGCGCTAAAATTTCCGGTTAAAAGGAGCCCCGTAGCACCGCCTTCCGTTGCTTGTCTGCCCTGCCAGTGATACATCTGTGCGCCGGCCGCATCCCCTGAAACCGCAGCACCGACAACAGGGAACGTAGCACCGTCGCCACCGATATGCGCTACGAGTTCCGCCGGATTCACAGCGCGAATATCTGGGAAAATCACCAGCAGCGAACCATCGCGCAGCTCTGTTTGAATACTTTCCTGTATCTGTTCGCCTACTTCGGATGCTGCGCCTTGGGCAGTAAAAGACACTGCAGAAAGTTGTTCCCCTCGGAGCACCATCACGGCAATAGTGGGTTCTTCTTCAAATTCACCCGCAGAAGTTAAGACGCTCATCCCCGTACACCCGATGAGTTCCTCACAACTGGAGTTGGTGAGAACCGCTTGATATAACTGTTCATATTCCGTTTGATAGTTAATAGTTGCAAATACAATGGCGATGTCGGCTTTAGCGATACCAGCGTTACCCATTGCCATGCGTGTCGCGCGTTCCGCTGCTTCCGCAGCGGAGAGATCATGTGAATGTCCCACACCTACATGAATCATATTTTCTCACCCACCTTTTTCTTTAATGATACAACACCTACGATAAAACGTCAACAAATAGCTTTAAATGAAAAAAAGATGCATGAAAATAG
>JAPPDN010000493.1 GCA_028824575.1 Candidatus Poribacteria bacterium
TTTCCGCAGGACAAGCATGCCTGTCATTGCCCCTGTTGAACTGTCCGTCCGGACATCTATATCAAATGTGCGAGTTCGTGACTGGGAAATCGGATTTTGTAAGCGGGTATTGAAGCGTTTGGTTGTGATGCGCGCTTCCACTGCACTCACAACATGGTTCAAAATCGCCAACCCTAAAAAAAACTTTGCGCGTTCAAAGGTATCGTTGGCTTTTTGCCGTAAATCAAAAGCCTCCAATCGGTATTTTGAACCGAGCCCTCTCTCTTCAAGGTCCCTATGGTTCTCATTTTTCAGGTCCGGGTTAAGATCCGCCCAATACCATTTGCCAGTGCGTTTTCGGGTCGCCTCGGAATCATAGTCGTGGTTCCATGTTTCGTACTGTGTGGCGTGTTCAAAATCCTCGATCGGATCCCAATCTTCAAACGAGCCAGCACCGATAAAAACAACGTTATCTCTGACGACATCTCGATAATCATCGCGTGTGTTCGCAGCCGAGTTTCGCAGGACAAAAAAGGTTGCCAGGAAACCGACCTCTGCCGCGGTATAGATATAGCCGCGCTTGGCACCTGTGTAGAGTTGTCCCATACCGGGAATAACAAGCGAATAAAGAAACGCTTCATTCGGGGATTTCCGAGGTTGAAGTGCTTGGCTTGTCGCCATAGTGACAGACGATTGGTTCGCGAGTGAGCGGGTCCCGAGTTTAGAATCAAGCGCGAAAGCCGTGAACGGCTGCGCCTTGAAAACATCAGCTGCAAGGCAGACACCAGACGACAAACACAATAATAGTATAAGTATCAAAATTTGGGTATGAAATTTCACTTTTAGTGTCCCTCTTAAAAGATGATTATGCCAGTCATTTCGATAAGCCGCTGATTGTTTGGACCGAAACTGGGACCGTAACTCAGATCAAGGTTGAAGAGATATATCTTCACGCCGATACCACCCGTAAAATAATCTGTCAAATTCGGTAGGTTGATACCGGGTTCAATCTTATAGCCGACCCGGATCGCAAGAATATCACCGAGCCAATACTCCAAGCCGAGATTCTTTTGGAGATGTCGCCACTCAAACGCCCGGATACCGACACCTCGATCGGAAAGCAGCTGCGCTCGCGTCAGTTTTTCCTCTCTTTCGGCGTTAAGCCGTTCCAAGTCAACCGCTAATTCGTCCTCATCTTCTGCCAATTTATCAACGTATGCGGTGATACCGCTGACAAGTCGGACGTGATTATACTTACCGCGATAAAGGCTCATAGACGTACCGAGACGTAGAAACCGAGGTAACGGGTCTGCTTGGTTTTCATCAATAAAAGAGATACCGGGTCCGATGTTCTGAATTGCGGCACCGATTGTTGTCGGTATGAGATCAAATGGTAAGAGGTATTGCATGCCGAAATCAACGGCATAAGAACTGCCGTTCTCACGTCCGAGTACCATCCGAATCATTTTGCCGTTAATGCCTGCCGATAAGGACTCCGTAATCCGATCTGCGTAAGAGAATGTCACCGCGAAGTTGGTACCAAGGCTCTCTTCGCGAAGGATTTCGGGAGAATCTGTCGTAACAGGGATCGTGCCCTGTCCTTGCATCTGAAGCGTTGCGCCGACAGTTCCGAAATCGCCGAGCGGCATCGCACCAGAGAGGAAAGTATAGTATAACCCTTCACCGGCTTCCCCAAAGGGTCGGCTGTAATCTGTATAGAACATTGAGGCTTGCGCCGCTTTTTTGCCGGAGCGGAGTCTGCTTTCAGGCAAATCTGCAAGCCCGCTTGGATTCCAGAGGGATGCCGTCACATCGCCAGACATCGCAGAAAAAGCATCACCGAGGGCTCTTGCGCGCGCGCCGCCGCCGAGGTTCAATATCTGTGCACCGGTTCGCCCGGGTCCCGCGAGTACCGGAACCGGCAGCAAGACGGTCAGCAATAAAAGTAGTATGACGGTTTTTCGTATAGAAACGTACACTGAATTGTAACTCCTCTTGTCAATCAAATTTTAATTCTAATCTTATTATATATTTGTTTTCCATATACTATATATAATAACGCATTTGACCTTAAAAACGCAAATCGGTTTAATTTGTTTACCAGAAGCGTTTAGTTTTATACTATAGTTTGGACAATTTTGAGAATTCTTATGGGATTTACCAGATAAAGACAACGCAATACCTAAAGCGTTTATCACACCGCATCCCTCTCTTATCCTATTATAACCCAAGTTGCCACTTTGTAGCATAGGCTGTTAGCCTGTGGCTCTTTGCGCCGAAAATGGCAGGAAACACGCCAAGTTTTCGCAAAAATGACCGCTTTTCACTGAAAAATGGTGTGCGTGCGTCTAAAA
>JAPPDN010000238.1 GCA_028824575.1 Candidatus Poribacteria bacterium
CTCGACGCTGACATCCATCGGTTTTGTGGTGATGACGTGTTTACCGCGGCGTGCCGCTTCCTCTCCAAATTTGCCGTGAAGACCGCTCGGAGTCATAATCATTGCCACGTCAATGTCATCACGGTCGAACATCTCAAGTGCATCATCGTGGCTCTCGCAGCCGAAGCGTTCTTCAGCTGCCTTGCGCCGATCTTCGACCAAATCTGCTACTGCAACGAGCTCTGCGCCATCTGTGCTGTGAATTACATTGGAGCGGTTCATACCCATACCTAAACCGACAACGCCAAAACGTAGATTATTAGACATTAGAATTTCTCCTTTTATAGTTGTCAGTTGTCAGTTATCGGTTCTCAGTCAAAGGGTTTTCGTATTTAGAACATATCGCTACCACTTGGCATACGCCAGGAAAAGATGAGTTGTTACAAGCAAAACTCTTAACTGACAACTGATAACTGATGACTGATAACCATTATAGCATATACATAGACTATGCGTTACAAAAAATTAACCGGACTATTTCTGGCAGTCTTTATCCTTTACACCGGACCACAGCCCATCTTTTCACAAGCAGATGGGATACGTTTCACCGATGTAACAGCGGAACTCGGTATTGAATTTCGCCATACCAATGGCGAAAGTGGCGAAAAATACTTTATTGAACCCATCGGTAGTGGTGCTGCCCTCTTCGACTTTGACAATGATGGAGATTTGGATCTCTACCTCGTCAACGGCAGCGACTTGCCCGGGACAACTTCACCCATGCCGCCAACCAACCGCCTCTATCGCAACGATGGTGACACCTTTACCGATGTGACTCTTGAAGCCTCTGTCGGTGATACAGGGTACGGGTTGGGGTGTTGTGTCGCTGATTATAACAACGACGGTTTCACCGATCTCTACGTAACGAACTTCGGCGCAAATGTCCTCTATCACAATAACGGCGATGGCACTTTTACAGATGTCACCGAGTCCGCTGGAGTTGATGGAACTCAGTTTAGTAGCGGTTGCGCTTTTGTAGATCTTGATGCCGACGGGTATCTGGATCTCTACGTCGTCAACTATGTTCAATTCGATCCGAAGACAAACCCGGAATGCACTCGGCAAAGGATTCGGACGTATTGCACGCCAGAAGCATTGAAAGGTGCTGCGGATATCCTCTATCGGAACAACGGAGATGGCACTTTCACAGATGTGACGGCAGAGGCGGGCATCAGTGGTGCTGACGGGAAAGGGTTGGGTGTTGTCTGCGGTGATATAGATAATGATGGCGATAGCGATATCTTTGTCGCGAACGATACCACCCCGAATTTCCTCTATCGCAACGACAGCGACACTGCTATTCAGATGACAGAGGACGCACTTTTCGCAGGCGTTGCGCTCAGCGAGGAGGGACGTGCATATAGCGGAATGGGTGCGAACCTCGGCGATTTTGACAACGATGGCTACCTCGATATCGTGATTACGAACTTTCAGGATCAGACAAATAGCCTCTATCACAATGCACAAAGCGGTTTTTTCAACGAGGTGAGTTTCGCCAAGGGAATCGGTGAGCGGAGTCTCCTGTATTTGGCGTGGTGTGTCGATGTCATCGATTTTAACAATGACGGTTGGTTGGATATGTTCGTTGCCAATGGGCATTTGGATGACAATGTTGCGGAGATTGATCCGATTGGCACATATGCGCAACCCAATCAACTTTTTCTGAGCGACCGTGGTCTCAATTTTGCGGAGTCCGTTGATGTGGCAATATCAGAGCAAAAGGTGAGTCGTGGCACCGCATTCGGTGACATAGATAACGATGGCGATGTGGATATTGTTGTCTCTAATCTCAAAGACACGCCGACCATTTTACGAAACGACAGCAACGACGCATCGCAGTGGTTAAGTGTCAAGTTAGTCGGTACACATTGTAATCGCGATGCAATCGGTGCACGGGTGACAGTCGTGTCTGAAGACTTGACACAGATCCGTGAAGTCAAAAGCGGTTCTGGATATATCAGCCAAAACGATCTCCGCTTGCATTTCGGTTTCGGTAACGCAACGCGGGTTGATACGCTAACAGTGCGGTGGCTCTGTGGCAAGGTCCAGACTTTACAAAACGTTGAAACCAATCAGGTGCTTGTTATTTCCGAAAAATAGTATATGCTTCTACGGCACGGCATAATCGTCTGGGTTGTCTTTCCGCCAATTTGGAAGATACCCCTCTGTATGCCCAAAGCCGTAAGAAGGTCCGATTTGGTTCACGCTTGACCAGGGCCACGCTTGACCGCCGATCAAACGGAATTCATCACCTTTGCCGCACAACCAATAGAACATATGTGCCACGTAT
>JAPPDN010000769.1:0-525 GCA_028824575.1 Candidatus Poribacteria bacterium
GGCGATAAAGTCACGAAAGTTATCAAGGAGTGCTGCCATCTGAATCTGTCCATCCGGTGTGAGATAATCCTGAAATTCTGTGCGATCGTCTTCTGGTAAATATTCCTGCTCCAATCCATTTACTATCGGTTTGAATGCGTCCATAATGCAATAGTGATAAAGTGGGTTGATAATTTCACACATACCGTCAGCACCTTCAGCAATAACACCGTAAGTGGCAAGTTCATTGATGTGTTCATTATAAGGGCTAAATCTTACACCTTCATCGTAGGAGGCGATTTTCATAAGGAGTGCCTCAAACCGCCGATCCTTATGGATATTGGTTATCAGATGATCAATGTTAGTATGTCCCTCGCGCAGGAGTTGGATATGTGCTTCTGAAAAGTGTTTCCTTGTAATCGGTTCGCTTTTCGGGATGTCTAATTCCTCGGTAAGAATTTGCGCAAAGCGATTAACAAGCACAGGCTGCCCCGCAGTCTGTTTGTGGATGGTTTCGATGGTTTCAGGTGTGAAAGGTTGTCCGAC
>JAPPDN010000769.1:535-2326 GCA_028824575.1 Candidatus Poribacteria bacterium
CTTCAGCGGTGTATTGTGAAAAGAGTTCTTGCACCTGTTCAAGCGTGAAATTGGGCAATTTGAACTCGTCTTGTATATTAAACGGAGAGATGGAGCGATCGTAGTTGAGTTGTGTGATGTCCTTGATACCAATGATACCCAGGCTGTGTGGACACCGATTCCGTCCAGAAAGGTAAATTTGACGCAGCGAATGCAGAAACCCTCTAATAGCATCCTGTGGAATGCTATCAAACTCGTCAATAATCACGACAAACCGTTGGTTTTCCAGCAAACCTCCAAGATCTTCAAAAAACTCCCGCATCGAAATAGGTTCAGTTATCGGCGCGTTCGCCAAAAATCTATTGAGCGCATCAGAAGGACGCTGCCCGCGTTTCTGGAAGACACTCTTAATTTCCTTACAAATTTCTTTGCCAAGAGACCTATAAAAGGCATCGGCATCGCTATCTACGTACCCCTCAAAATTAAGTTGTATTGGGAAATAGGCACTTTCTCGGTTTTCAAGGACATCAATCGCGTTCCGGAAGAAGGAAGTTTTGCCAGTCTGGCGCGGGGCGAAAAGGACAATGTACCTGCCTCTTTCTATCCGCTTGACAAAATCCGCAAGCTCATTTCTGCGAGCGACGACATAGTTATCCTCAGGATAGACGGGACCGCGAGTTTCAAACCATCTCATTTTTCTACACTCCTTTAGGTGATTGGAAAAATTATATCAGATTGCGGCGTAAACGTCTATAAGAAACAGGTTTCAAATAACCCTATGGATTCTAATTCAGACACGGACTTATCATCTTCAAGACGTTCAAGCAAGGTTTGGATGGTTTCTTGGAAAATTGGATGCACGACATCCGGGGCAATCTCAGCTAACGGAACCAGCACAAAACGGCGATGATGCATCTCTGGGTGAGGAATGACGAGTTTCTCCGTCTGGAGACACATATCTCCATAGATTAATATGTCCAAGTCAATTTCTCTTGGACCCCAGCGGATGCGGTGTTGTCTACCAATCGCTGTTTCGATGTTTTTCAAGGTGTGTAGTAAGGATAGCGGTGGGAGGTTGGTTTGAATGGCAGCGACACCGTTCAGAAATTGGGCTTGTGCCTCATATCCTACGGGGTCGGTTTTATAAACGGAGGAAATCTTTTGTAAAGTAATTCCCTCCGTTTTTGATAAGGCGTGGATAGCATTCTGGATATGCACCAGTCGATCGCCGATGTTGCTTCCGAAACCAATGTAGGCTACGTGCATAGTCGTAGGCGTACTCCGTTATGCTGGATCATAAATTTGCTAGGTGTTCGTTAAAAATGCCTCAAGGTTTCTACCAATAGTTGGATGTGGAAGCGATTTATTTCCTTTCTGTGCGTCTGCCAACAATTCGTCAACAATTTCACACAAGTGTCGGTAAACCTCTATTTCATTATCGCCGTGGCAACATGGTCCGATGATCCCCGGACAATATCCGATGAAACATTCGTCCTCGTCTGACCATTCGACGATTTTGATATATTTCGCACTTTCAATCATTTTTGAGATTCCTCTATTTTTAATTTAACCTGCTTTTCTTGGTAGGGTTTGACATCATCGCCGAGGTTCCCAGAAATAATAACTGTTAAACCTTTCGGATGTTGATACTTCCTATGCCTCCCTTTTCCACCTGTATCCATGAAACCTGCTTTTCTCAAGTCCGCGATGAGTTGTCGTATTTTTCTGGGCATAGAACTTACAAAGCAAAAGATATACTTTAATCCAACTAACCAGTAAACTTGCGGATGGCAATAGAAGTGTTGTGTCCAC
>JAPPDN010000349.1 GCA_028824575.1 Candidatus Poribacteria bacterium
CAAAAATCGCCGAAGAACTCTTCCTTGAAGAAGACCCTAGAGGGAGAGAAATCAAAGCCTCGCGTCCATCTTATTGGCGCGGAATGAGTGGACTCTATGAGGTACGCCTCAAAGTCATCGGCGTGATGGAAGAGAAGGGTGATGCGATGGACACTTCCGGTTGGGATGACCGGTTCATCATTCCGATAACGACACTCCAACAGCGTTTCAAGGGACGGCAAGATGTTGAACGCATCCGGGTTGAAGCCGTTGATGTCGATACCATCCCGACCGCAATCGTGGATGCCAAAGATATATTAGGGAGACAACACAACAACACGGGTGAAGAATATAACTATTGGACAGCTACAGAGGAATTAGCAACTGCCAATAAGGTCGGCTTGGTCATGAAAGCCTTGATGGGCGGCATCGCTGCTATCGCGCTCATGGTCGCGGGTATCGGCGTGATGAATATCATGCTCGTCTCTGTCACTGATCGGACAAAGGAAATTGGGCTCCGGAAAGCACTCGGTGCTACGCGGAACGATATTTTAGCCCAATTCTTGATTGAAGCATCGGTGCTGACGCTTGCGGGGGGTATTCTCGGCGCGATCTTAGGTATCTTCATGGGGCGCGGCACCGCTGCACTCATCTCTCGGTTCGTCTGGGAAGGCAGCAATTGGCCATCGGTCATCTCATTTGGGACGATGGTGATCGCCTTACTCGTCTCTGTCGCTATCGGTGTTTTCTTCGGGTTGTACCCTGCCAACAAGGCAGCAAAACTTACACCCGTTGAGGCACTCCGGTCCGATTAGTCAGAAGGAATAGCTGTCAGCAGTCGGCTGTCAGCAGTCAGAAAGAGAATCTGATAGCCGAAGGCTGATGGCTGACGGCTACTATAGGAGGGATTAGCCTTGAAAAATATTATTATTACTGCCGCCGTTGTCTTGGTCCTCGTCGTTGCAATCGGTTGGGTTGTGCTTGGACGCAGTAAAAATGGAGCCGATCCGGCTTTAGCGAAAAAAGTTGAGGTTGTTGAACGCGGCGATTTCCAAATGAGCATCCGAGCCACTGGTAACTTGGAACCGCTTATTGATGTAGAGGTCAAATCCAACGTCGAAGGTGAGATCGTTGGACTTCATGTTAAAAATGGTGAATACGTCGAAGAAGGTCAAGTCCTGATAGAACTCGATCCCGAACTCTATGAGGAAGAGAAAAAGCAGGCGGAAGCGGATGTCCGAGCCGCGAAAGCGCAACTCAAGCAGGCGGATCTGAACATCTTACTCAAAAAGGAACGCCTCGAAAGCCAGTTAGTTCAGGCTGAATCCGACTTTAAAATCGCTCAGGCGAATTTTGAGACGACACAAGCCTCAACCATAACACAAATCAATCAAGCAGAAACAGACATTCTGACCGCGAAAAACTCACTTGACCAAGATAACATCGCTCTGGAGCAAGCCCGAATCGCGCTTGAACAGGCAAAAATTACACTGTCTGAACAGCGGACATCACTGAATTCAGCCAAAATTGCCTTGGATAACGCGAAATCGGAATTCGATCGAAATACCGAGCTTTATAACAAGGAATTGGTTTCCAAAAAAGCGTTGGAAGACGCACAAGCTGGACACGTGAACGCCAAAGTGCAATATGAAAATGCCGAAAAACGGGTGGAATCACAGAAACAGACGATCACTTCACAGCAAAGAACGATTAAAGTACGAGAAACTTCCATAGCATCACGCAAATTAACATTGGAAAACCAGAAACACAACCTTGAAGATCTGAAAAAGATGCGGAAGAATTCAGAAGAAGAAGCCAGACTCCGCGTCGAAAATTCTCGAACCCGTTTAGACGAATTGAATCTCACTCTTGAAAACGAGAAATCTTTAACCGAGCAATCCAGAGTGAGTGCCGACGCGAACCGACTCCGACGCGAGAGTACGCTGAAAAACCAGACAGAACGGCTGGAATGGACGACCATCAAGGCGCCTATGGCAGGAATCATCACACTTCTCGAACTTGAAGAGGGTGAAATTGTGACTTCCGGACGTTCAGCATTCTCCCAAAGTCCACCCCTGATGACCATCGTTGATCCGTCCAAAATGGTCGTTAAGACTTTCATCAACGAAGTTGATATGGAACGGTTGGATGACGGTCAAAAGGCGGAAATCAAAGTCGATGCCTACCAGACCAAAACATACGAAGGCAGAGTCTATGAGATATCGCCAAGTGGACAGCAACAGGACAATATCATCTCTTTTGAGGTGATGATAGAAGTGCTCGGATCGCCAGAGGAACTCAAACCCGGCATGAGCACAGATGTTGACATCATCACCTACGAG
>JAPPDN010000900.1 GCA_028824575.1 Candidatus Poribacteria bacterium
CTGCGTTCCCTGGGGGTGAGGTCCTTCCGGGCTACCCTGGGATATATCATCAGCAGGAAAACCGGTATGCCAATTCCCCTATGGGAATACACCACACGGGTACCACCACGCCGGCCCCTCCCCGAGGTCGCAATCAGAAGTTTGCACATGCCACCGGTTCCCGGGACCCCATCACCTGCCAATGGATTTCCGGCCAGAAAGTCAATCAGTTCCTGATGGGCTTCCTTGCCCAAAACCCTATCGACCCGTCGGAAAATAATTCGGTGTTTCAACATGGCATGTATATCCAATGAATTAGAGAATTAAATGTTTGGGTAGACAAGCCCTTTTCGGGGCAAATACTACCATCCCCATACAAGGGAGCGGTGAAAACCGCTCCCTTGTATTCGTTGTTCTTTCATGAACTAGAAGGAAAAGGCAATTGCCGCTTCAAGCGTTGTGGTGTCCGTACTACTGACTACCCCTCCGCTAACGCTAGCAGCTGTTATGCTTTCAGCATCCTTCTTGTCAATACCGGCACTCAGGGTGGCACCACCACCAAGATCATAGGTGAAATCAACCTCGATCAGCTTGGTCTTTGCAGTTCCATCCCAGTTACTTAAACTACCAATTTGGACCTGCTCAAACTTGCGTGTGGAATATCCAACCGAGAAGGTTGCACCCTCGCCTGCGGACATCGAGGCCTTGACACCCAAACCCGTGTTCTCCTGTGAAGCCTTAGTATCACCTTCACCATTTGCAGGCTCATCATAAGCTATTGTTACATCGCTAAACTCGGATTTGGACCAGTAGAGGAAGGTACTCACCCCGGAAAGGTCGGTACCGACGCCAATGGCAAGCCCGTCCTCGGAATCCATGCCGACCCCGACACTGATCGTGTTGATCGAATGGCTGACACCAACCGACCAGTCATTCTCATTGGCCTTCACAGCCACGGCAGCTGCGTAGGCATCACGTGCAGCAATGTTGGTATCAAAACCATCTATTCGCACAGGAATTTCAATGTCCGTTCCCGGATCAGCGGTAGTGATCCTGAAACTTGTATCCCCAAATGAACCGGATAGGGCAATGGTTGCATCGTCCCCGCCACCGAAGTGGTCATCGGCAACGCCAAAGCCTCCAGCAAGGTCGATACCCGGATCATTGCCACCGAACTGAAGCTTCCAGGAACCATCGGCTCCGCCAACAAACACATGGGAACCCTTGACAACAGGACCTCCATCAGCGGATTCCGTGGTATCATCCCGAATGGACATGCCTGCACCGAACATCAGGCCGCCATCGGTCGTTCCGGTGGAATCGAATGTCACCCTGTAGGCCCGGACCAACTTTAATTGCTCGGCATCCGGTTCTGAACTGTCATCGACATTCCTGATCCCGATCTTGCCCGAACCACCAACTGCAACGGAAGGGGCCTTTGCCATCATCATCTCCTCGTCCATTGCATCCCCCTCCATTGCAAGTGCAATGCTGCCGGAGAATACAAAGGCCGAAGCGAATACCATGAATTTTCTCATTTTACCTGTTCCTTTATCCTCGATAATATTAAGTATCGAGTTCTGTTCGGATGGAGGTATGATCAGGCTTGTCAGGACAGGAAGGCCTTTACCATGGTGAATTCAGACATCACTTCCCGATGGAGCAAGGATCAAATCAATCAGGAGAATCAGTGGCCTGATTCCGGTTTATCGAGCCAGGGGGAACAATCCATACTGGTTTTGACAACACTTCAGGTACACCTTTCCCTATTCAGGCCAACAGGCAAATCCGGATGATACGGATTGAAATCCACCACCCATTCAATTGCTGTTTCAAGAAGAAGGGAAAGGGCAATGTTCGAGGTATGGTTTCTACAGGATATTAAGGGCCGGGCGGTTTGATCGGTTGCCATGCGATTTCCGCTTCCTGTCGGAATTCGGCAAACAACAACCCGGGAAAGGCTCGGTAGGATTGATTCAGGTCGGGAATGCTTGCGGCAAACATCAAGCCTCACATGAACAGTCTGGTATCATGACTGTTGCATGAAAAATACAGTCCTGGATTAAATTTGCCGAATACTTTCCTTTGTCCCCCGACTATGCTAATTGTTACCCCGTTAGCGATAACACTACCATTCAGTAATTAATATTATCAAGCAGTAATTCTTGAATGAAAAACGAATGCAATGGGGCGGTTTATTTACCGCAATAAGGGTTTGTCAACCTAAATATGTAATTCTCCTTCGGCTAAAACCCTGTTCCTTAAGTCGAAAAGCTTAGTGTATTCTCAACAGACTGGGTAAACAATTTAATACAAAAATTGTTATTGTGTTAATTCGT
>JAPPDN010000998.1 GCA_028824575.1 Candidatus Poribacteria bacterium
GTGGTTGCCGCTGGGCGGGGAGGTGGGGTGACCTCGGCGGGCGGGGATATGTACTGGTAGACGTCCCCATGCTGGCGTGGTATCGAATGCTGACAGACCGATCTGTTTATGGATCTTCTCAGCAGTTTCAGGAATAAAAGGAGAAATCAGCACAGAGATAAACCGTAGTGCTTCCAAACTATTGTAAAGGATGGTGCCCATTCTCGGTTTTGTATCCGGTTTCGCGAGCGTCCAGACCTGCGTCTGTTGGACATAGCGATTGATGCGCCTGACAAACTCCCAGACAGTTTCCAATGCAGCGTCAAACGCGAACGCGTTTATATGTGCATCTAATTTATCTACCGTCGTTTGTGCCATCTCTCTGACTTCGTCGTCAAATTCGCCCGGTGTTGTCGGTGCGGGAATTCCCGCAAAGTTCTTGTTGACTAAACCGAGAACGCGATTGAGGAGATTGCCGAGATCATTTGCGAGGTCGGCGTTGTAGCGTGCATGCAAACGGGTAGGACGGTAGTCGCCATCGTTTCCGAAACTAAATTCGCGCAGGAGGTAATAACGGAACGCATCAACGCCATAAGTTTCGATATCGCCATCCATATCAATGAAGATACCCCGTGTTTTGCTCAGTGCCTCGCCGTCCTTTGTCAGCCAACCGTGCCCGACGATATGTTTAGGAAGTGGCAAGTTCGCAGCCATTAGCATTGCGGGCCAAAGTAGGGCGTGAAAACGGGTGATGTCTTTTCCCATCATGTGAACATCGGCGGGCCAAAAAGTACGGTACTGCTCACCATCGGTTTCATAACCGAGTGCGGTAATATAATTACTCAAAGCCTCTATCCAGATGTAGATGATATGTTCCGGATCGAACGGGAACGGAATTCCCCAAGATAGGGAAGCCCGGGAAATACTCACATCTTGTAATCCAGATTCCAGAAAGTTTAATAACTCGTTACGACGCGCTGCGGGATAGACGAAATCCGGATGCTCGTGGATATGTGCAAGTAAACGATCTTGATATTTGGAGAGTCGAAAAAAATAATTCTCCTCTTCTAACCATTGCAGTGGCAGTTTATGAACAGGACAGATTTTTTCGTCTGTGAGTTCTTTCTCTGAAAAGAATTCTTCGCATGAGAGGCAGTAATACCCTTCGTATTTCCCCTTATAAACATCACCGTTGTCATAGAGCACATTAAGGAATTTTTGCGCGCCACGCTTGTGCAAATCGCTGGTTGTACGGAAAAAGATGTCATGCGAGATATTCAGGCGTTCCCACAGCTTAACGAACGTTGGCGCGATCTTATCGCAATAGGCTTGTGGCGAGAGCCCTTCTGCTTTAGCAGCGTTATACACATTCGCAGCATGTTCATCAACGCCGGTGAGAAAGCAAACTTCATTGCCCTTGAGACGGTGATAGCGTGCTAAAACATCGGCAGCGATAGTGGTATAAGCGTTTCCTGCATGTGGTTCGCTGTTCGGATAGTAGATTGGGGTGGTGACGTAAAATGTGCTCATTGTATTCCTTTTCAGATTCCAGTTCAGATAGCATTGACGCATTTGCTAAAAATTATACCACCAAGAAACCCATTTGTCAATCTCAGTTTTTGGGCTATCGGTTTCCATCAGCAGTCAGCAGTCGGTGGTTCGTCATCAAAGGAAAGGTAACACTTATTTGAGTAACTTCAAACACATTACCTCTAAAGCCAAGGTGGCATTTGTGTTTGTGTTTTCGATGAGGGACTTGGTGTCAAAGACCGTTTGGATGGCTTGTTGTATGCGTAGGCGGGAATATCGCGGGACAATGCGTTGGAGTTCGTCAAGGGAGTGAATGTGTGTTATGAGGTCGCTGGGCGCGCCTTGTTGTAAAAAGAGCAGGTCGCGATACCATGTGACTAACTCGCCTAAAGTTTCAGGATTATCTTTGAAGTGCTCGGCGAGTCTGAAAGCCGCTAATCGATCTGTTGTCTTGAGGATTTCGGGGACTTCTTCTGTGAATACGTCGCCTTTTTCAAGTTGCGTGAGTGCCTTTCCGATCGCACCATCCGCAGTAATAGCGAGTGGCGTTGCTTGCTCGGGTGCTACTGAAAATCTTTCCACCAAGATCTCGGCTAATTCCTGTGTCGGCATTGGGTGGAATTGTAGAATCTGGCATCGGGAACGTGTGGTTGGCAGTAACGCTCGTATGTTTGATGTGAGTAGGATTAAAACGGAGGATGCGGGGGGTGCCTCAAGCGTTTTGAGTAAACAGTTCTCTGCCTCCGCGTTCACCCGCTCGACATCCGTCAAGATGTAGACTTTCCGACTCGCTTCAAGCGGCTGGTA
>JAPPDN010000398.1 GCA_028824575.1 Candidatus Poribacteria bacterium
TCTTGGTGAGTGTAGATCTCGGTGGTCGCCGTAGCATTAAAAAAAAGAGACGCCTCCTGAATCCGTGTCACTTCAACAATATCAATGCCAATTCCGTATATTTTTTGTTGGTGCATCAATTTATCTGTAAAGTGCATCTGTCATCAGTGCAGCACGGACGTTTGCCTTGACATCATGGACACGCACAATATCAGCACCGTGTGCGATTGCCCAACACACTGTCGCTGCGGTACCTTCAACGCGCTCATTTATAGGCAGCCCTAAAACATTTCCTATAAACGATTTTCGTGAAGTACCGATGAGCAACGGTTTATTCAACGATCGAAATTCTGAAAGACGTTTTAAGATCTCAAGATTATGTGCCGTTGTCTTACCAAACCCAATTCCGGGATCAATAATAATCCGTTCAGCGGCGACACCTTGTTCTTCAGCAATTCGGATGCTCTCCTGCAGCGACGCGCGAACCTCACTGACAACATCATCATACTGCGGTGCTTGCTGCATCGTGCGCGGTGTCCCTTTTATATGCATCAGGATAAGACCCGCCTCCATCCTTGCCACGACAGATGCCATAGCGACATCACCACGCAGGGCAGTGATGTCATTGACAAGATGCGCGCCAGCCTCAAGGGCTTGCCGAGCCACTTCGGCTTTGTATGTATCGACAGAAATAAGAACGTCAGTATTGTTAACAACAGCACAAATGACGGGGAGTATGCGCGCTAATTCTTCATCAACGGATACCGGTAATGCCCCTGGACGTGATGATTCGCCGCCTACATCAACGAGCGTTGCGCCTTCTTCTACCATCAATTGCGTATGTGCGATAGCGCGCTGGACATCAAGATAACACCCACCATCGGAAAAGGAGTCCGGTGTGACATTCAATATCCCCATCACATGCGTGCGGTCTCCTAAAGTGAGAGTCTTGCCACGACAGTTCATAAAATGGATTTTGAAGGCAATTGGGGTCGGGGTCCGAGAATTTCATCAATCTCTTCCGTAACAAGTGTTTCCCGTTCTAACAAAGCGTCTGCCAGCAATTTTAATCCTTCAAGGTTCGTTTCCAAAATATCCCACGCCTTTTTATAGCATTCTGTGACGATGTCATGGACCGCTTTATCAATTTCGATAGCCGTTTTCTCGCTATAATCCTGATGGACGCTCAATTCTTTACCAAGAAAAACCTGTTCATCTCTTCTCCCGTAGGTGAGCGGTCCCATGTGGCTCATTCCCCACTGTGTGACCATCCGGCGTGCGAGTGCCGTCGCCTGCTCGAAATCGTTTTGCGCGCCGGTCGTCTGTTCACCAAAAATAATTTCTTCGGCAACTCTGCCCCCGAGCGCAAAAATAATATGTGCCAGCAGCCGCTTTTTGCTCATGTTATGACGTTCTTCAAGGGGGAGTTTAGCAGTCACACCAAGTGCCCTGCCGCGTGGAACGATGGTGCACTTATAATTTGGGTCGCTCTCCGGCACAAAGTGTAACATCAGTGCGTGTCCAGCTTCGTGATAAGCAGTGACGCGCCGTTCTTCATCACTAATGACAAGACTGCGCCGTTCAGGTCCCATCAGCACGCGGTCTTTCGCTTCGTCAAAACACATCATGTCAATGTTCTCGTTATCGCGTCTTGCGGCGAGCAGTGCGGCTTCATTTGTCATGTTTTCGAGGTCCGCGCCAGAGAAACCAGGGGTCGCTTTCGCCAAGATTTCCAAGTTGACATCTTCGGCGAGTTTATAGGGTTGTTTAGTATGTACCTTGAGAATCGCTTCTCGCCCACGTACATCAGGGAGATCAACGACAATCTGCCGGTCAAATCTGCCGGGTCGAAGCAGCGCTGGATCCAAGACATCCGGGCGGTTCGTTGCTGCAATCAGAATCACGCCGAGGACATCTTCAAACCCCTGCATTTCAACAAGCAGTTGATTTAAAGTCTGTTCACGCTCATCATGTCCACCACCGATACCTGCACCGCGGTGCCTGCCGACAGCATCTAATTCGTCAATAAAGATGATACATGGCGCGTTCTTTTTACCGAGTTCAAACAGGTCTCGCACGCGAGATGCCCCGACACCGACAAACATCTCTACAAAATCAGATCCACTGATACTATAGAACGGCACATCTGCTTCACCTGCAACCGCTTTCGCCAGCATTGTTTTACCCGTCCCCGGGGGTCCCATGAGCAGTACACCCTTTGGAATTCTGCCACCAAGACGTTCAAACTTTTTCGGGGTCTTCAGAAATTGGATAACTTCCTCAAGTGCTTCTTTTGCCTCATCCACACCAGCGACATCTTCAATTGTTA
>JAPPDN010000167.1 GCA_028824575.1 Candidatus Poribacteria bacterium
GGCTATGGCGTGTCCGAGTGCCATCGGAAAAGGCGCGCCGATAACCGCGCTTCTCCGTTTTTCTTGCATGCCCAATGCAACGGCAAAAAGCCACCCCATCCCCGGATTAATGCCGTGGTATACGCCGAGGAGCGTGTAACTCAGCCATGAGACAGTATCCATAAAGATGCCTTTCAAGATATAGGCGCGCTTACAAAGCGCGCCTAATTAGATTTGCGCCTTCACTTCTTACGGGTAACAGAAAGTATCCGAAGAACTGTCGCCGCCTTGCAGCCGAATCTGATGCGCGCGGCTATCACCAAAGTCGACGAAGAAGTCAGGATCCAATTCAAAACCACCATCGGGGTTGACATCCGCCTTCACCATCCATCCATTTGCGCCATCCGGATAGAACTGATTATCCCATGCAACGTAGAGAGAATTAGTGAAGTAGAGACGCTTGCCATCCCGACTCAATTCAACCATCTGCGGACCGCCACTGACAGGTCCAGCAGCCGGGTGCGGATGCGATTTGGTAATACCGCCTATCTTGAGGGTGCCTGTGTGCTTCGGATTAAGCGGGTCAGATACATCGTATTGCAGCATCTCTCCGGTCCCCCAACAAGAGACATATAGGAATCGGTCATCTAACGAGAGGATATGGTCAGTGACAAGCGGAGGAATCATCCCGATATCCTTCAAAGCCGGTGGCAAATCATCTGGATTTTCAGGAACTTGTGCCGGAATATCAATAATCTTTTTGATGTCCCAATTGTCTCCATCTTTATACCATGTCCAGATAGAACTGGAGAGGTCAGTCATATTCAACACGGCATTGACGAACCCATGCGCCTTCGTTGGGTCGTGCGCGGGACGTAATTCCAGAATCATTTGATAGTCATCGCCCAAATCTAAGGTCTGGATATTCTTGCGATGTCGGATATCCCAGATATGGATTTTATGTCCGAATTTGCGGGCACCCAAATCTTCAAGGCTTACACCGTTTTCAATCATTGCTGGCGTGCCCCACTCACTGGTGACAGCGACATCATAACCCAAGTGCCACCAGAAATCGTAAGACAGGGATTGAGAGCCGCGTTCTACTTCCCACTGCCCCAAGATATTGAAGTTATAGTGATCCATAAGGAATATCCCGCCAGGACCTTCTTCTGAACCGGCTGAAGCCAAAGCACTAATGTAGATGCCTTCAGGACCGCAGTGTACTGTATGCGGACGGGTATATCCTGATCGTGATTCAACTTCATTGGCATCTAAAGTTTTAATGAGTTTCGGTGCCTTCGGGTCCTCTTTCACGTCAAGGATATAGATATGGGAACCGCGCAGTGCTGGCACAACGAGGTAACGCCGTTCTATATAAGGGTGTGGTGCGTAGGGGCAGAGTGCTGCACTACAAGCGTTCCAACCGAAGTGGTGGATTTCGTCGCGAACACCGAGCTCCAGTTTATGAACAATCTCGCCATAAGTATCGGACGCTGGATTGAGATCAACCACACACATAGCATCGGGGTTGCCGTCATCTCTCGGTGCAGCGACATAAGCAACATCTTCAATAGGTGCCTCAATCGCCATCTTAGGGGATGGATAAAAAGTTGGGTCAGGTTTCCACTGTTGTAACAAGTTTATTTCTCCTTTTAGTTGTCGGTTATCAGAGGGAATAGTTATCAGTTATCGGTTATCAGTTTTCAGTTAAGAGGATTCTTGTAGCAGTTGAGGTTACTGTTCAAGCAACAGCAAACCTCTTGTAACTGACGACTGACGACTGAGGACTGACAACTATTCCACATCGTTTTTTGCGCGGTCAAGCCAACCAGGTAGCCTGATGCCTTCGGATAGCTGCCACGCCGTCAAATAGAGCGAGGCTGTCCAACGGACCGCTTCCCGCGCTCGGTCATTTGTAAAATCAACCAGAGCAGGTGTCGGGTTTTTCAAATTTTTCCAGTCTTCGGCGAGCTCGTAAACGTCGTCTACGAAACTGTGTTCAGCTTTGATCTGCTTTATTATCGCTGGCATCAAATCGTCAACAGCTTCAATCTGTTGTCCCTTCGCGAGATCCATCGGTTTGAATGCCAAACGCTCAATTGCTGAATCAACTTTCTCATGGATACCCTGATGTAGGCGTGTCCCGTCCGGTTGCTTAATCCCATCAAAATGAATGGTTAAGTGTAAGGGTTGACACATATCCTGCGCGTAGTGTGAGAGAAAGCCGGCATAGACGAAACATTTACTCTGGATCATCGGATTGTCGGGCCATTTACGATACTCAGCAAACGCGAGTGCGAGTCGTTCCGTCCATTCCGCTAACGCATAC
>JAPPDN010000984.1 GCA_028824575.1 Candidatus Poribacteria bacterium
GGCGGGATAAGTACGCAGACAGCGCGTAGTCGAACGGCGTAGCGGTATCCATCTGCACGTAATCGATCTGGCTTGCACCGCACCCACGGCGGTAACTCTGAATAAACCCGTTCAGTTTCTCAAGATAGTCCGTTTTCAGCGTATCTGCTTGTGTTGAAAGTGTCTCCCCCGTTTCCATATCCCGAAAGACGACGGAACCGGTATAAGGGAAGGTGAGTTCGGCAGGGTCAAGCAGGTGAAAGACGATCACCTCGTGTTTCTGGTGACGGAGATGTTTCAATGCCGAGATGACTTGCGAAGGTTCATCGAGCAGATCCGAGATAACGATGACCAAACCGCGTCGCACAATCCGTTTGGCGAGTTCGTGGAAAAGACTGCTCAACTTGGTCTCCTGACCGGGGGTCGCGTTCTCCAACGCGGACATAATCGCTTGAAGGTGTGTTGCTGCACCCCGTGGTGGAATGTATTGTGTAATGTCCGTATCAAAGAGTGCCAATCCAACAGAATCCCTCTGTTTCAGCATAAGATAAGTGAGTGTCGCCGCGAGGTAACAGCCGTATTCAAACTTCGTTAGTCCTTCCTCTGCGTGTTTATAGTTCATCGACGCGCTCGTATCGAGCAGAATATAGGCACGTAGGTTCGTCTCCTCTTCAAACTTTTTGACGTAATACCGGTCAGATTTTCCGAAGACTTTCCAGTCAATATAACGGATTTCATCGCCGGGCATATATTGCCGGTGTTCCGCGAATTCGACGCTGAATCCCTGATACGGGCTTTTGTGCAGACCCGTGACGAACCCTTCAACGACGAGCCGTGCAACGAGTTCCATACCGCCAATCCGAGAGAGGGCAACTGGATCTAAATATTTATGAGATGTTTGCATATTTTTCGTTTACCAAATTATGGGTAGCTCCTTCGACAACGGCATATTCTATTATCATGTCGTCGTCTGGATCGGTTGTGATGCCTTTGAGGCGATTGGGAATTTCTACCGTTTGGAGGAAACCGAGAAGCCGGGTCTTCACTACCGAGGTCCGGGCCGAAGGAATACCCAACTTGATCATTAGTTTATGTTCAAATTCATCAAGGATCTCATCACAAATTACCCCTTTGACCTTATTTTGTTGTGCCAGTTCAATGGAGCGATAAGGCACACCACCCCAAATCATACCCGATATCAGAACATTTGTATCATAAACGACTACCGGTTGCATTCACGATCCTCGTGGACGATGTCGTCAATAAAGTATAAACGCTCGTCTTCGGTCATCGCGTCCCAATCCAACCCGCGTTGGGCACATAATTGTCTAACCTTTGATTCAGCATATTTCATCCGTTCCTCGCGTTCTGCTGGTGTTTCCTTTGTCAGGGCACGAACAACCAAGAATTTTTCTTCCGGCGGCATCTGTTGAACCAGATCAATGATTTGTTCAGTTGTTAATTCAAGCGTCAAATTTATTTTGGTTCACCTCCTAAGTCTTGAGATTCAATTATAACAAAAATTTGCTTGAATATCAACTGAAATTCAAGGAACAGGAAACTGCAGGAACATGAAAAGATTAATTCGCATTTTGGGTAGTAGTTTGGTGTATAATTAATATCAAAGTTCATAATACGCATACTAAGGAGTATCTGAATGGGAAATCCGGTCGTACATTTTGAGATATCAGGTAAGGATGGCGAGGCATTGAGCGAATTTTATCGTTCCGCCTTTGGTTGGAATATTAACTACAACACGCACGGCATCTATAGCGTCGATCCAGAGTCGGAGAACGGCGTAGACGGACACATCTTTACAACAACCGATGATACGTGCTCTACTAACGGCGTTACAATTTATATTGAGGTCGATGACCTTCAGGCAACGCTTGAGAAGGCGGAGAGCATCGGCGGACAGACGCTTGTACCGCCTCGGGCGATTCCGAGTGGTATGGGTTCCTTCGCTATGTTCCTTGATCCGAGTGGTAATTGCATCGGTTTATACGCACCAGAACAAAATGTTCCTCACGCACCACACGGCGTTCATCCGAATAAGAAATCGGAAGATTAACGCGGAAACAGATTGACCAACTTGATCTAAAGCGGTTTCGTTCAGGAGAAAAATAAATTTGCTTTTTAATGTATATTAATGTATAATTACTTAATATAAAATAATTTTATGTAAAGAAAGGGATTAATCCTAATGGGAAATCCAGTCGTACATTTTGAAATAGCCGGAAAGGATGCGGAATCATTGAGCGAATTCTATAGTTCGCTGTTTGATTGGGATGCAGCCGGGCAAATTCCAGGTGGTGTTTACGGATTGGA
>JAPPDN010000871.1 GCA_028824575.1 Candidatus Poribacteria bacterium
TGAAGAAACACCCAAGCAAAAACCCCCTACGAATGATGAAGGTGAAGCATTGCGTTATAGGACAGCAGCGATTGCGGTGATCATCGGATTTATCTTGATTCTGGCGTTCTGCCTCAAGGCAGGGATGTCGCTCTGGTTCGCAGTGTTATTTTTTCTGCTCTATTTCGCGATGTCGGTGACAATCACCCGTATCCGTGCTGAACTCGGTCCGCCCGCACACGACCTGTACAACGCCGGTCCCGATCTGCTCCTAACAGACGCACTCGGCACACGCCGCATCGGTAATCGCAATCTTTCAGTGATGTCGCTCTTCTTTTGGCTAAACCATCTCTCTTACCGAGCGCATCCAATGCCGCACCAGTTGGAGGGATTGAAACTCGCGCATCAAACCCGTTTCAATCCGTCCCAACTCCTCTGGGTATTGGCGATTGCAATTTTCGTAGGTGCGCTCTCCGCTGCATGGGGACACCTACACCTCTCCTACCAAGTCGGCTTAGAACAGGCGCGTTCGTGGTATGCGCGCGCCGCTTTCAACAGACTTGCGGGTTGGCTCTACAATCCGAGCGAAACGAGCATCAGCGGTATGCTCTATACCGCTGGTGGATTTAGTTTTGCTGTCAGTCTTTTGCTCTTGCGATGGCGATTCATTCAGTGGCCCCTACATCCAGTGGGATATGTCGTCTCAAGTTGGTGGACCTTTACTGGACTTTGGTTTCCACTCTTAATCAGTTGGACGATCAAACGGGTTCTGCTTTCGACAGGTGGTGTGCGCTTATACCGACGTTCGATCCCATTTTTCATCGGTCTGGTTATCGGTGATGTAATCGTTGCATCCATAATCAGTATTCTGGGACTGATTTTCGATTTTCGGGTCGTTTACCTGAGTTGGTAAGCCTCTTATTGACGGAATACAAAATATTGCTTGACATCCGAGGTATATTGCTGCTAAATTTTTTGTAGAACTGATGGGGTAATTTCTAACGCGCGTCAAAAACATATCAAATGTCAAAACCTCCGTCATTGACATAAAATGGACACAACAGACTTGTCACTCAGTGTGAATATCGGCGGGATCCGGATGCGGAACCCCGTCATGACGGCATCTGGCACATTCGGCTACGGCTCTGAATACGCTGATTTCGTGGATCTGAACCGACTCGGTGCGGTGGTCGTTAAAGGCGTTACGAGTGTGCCGTGGCCCGGCAACCCGATGCAACGGATTATGGAAACGCCCTCCGGTATGCTCAATGCGATTGGGTTGCAGAATGTCGGCGTGGACGGTTTTATTTCCGAGAAACTTCCCTACTTACGCGAGTTTGATGTACCCGTAATCGTTAACGTCTGCGGCAAAACCGTTGAAGAATACTTGACGGTCGTTGAGAAGTTAAACACCGCAGACGGTGTCGCTGGCGTAGAACTCAATATCTCCTGCCCAAATCTGGAGTGCGGCGGTATGAGTTTCGGTGTTGACGCGACGTTGGCACATCAACTCGTCACAGAAGTTCGCTCAAAGACACACCTACCCCTATTGGTGAAACTATCCCCCAACGCCACAGATATTACTGTCATCGCACGCGCCGTTGAGGATGCGGGTGCGGACGCGCTCTCTGCCATCAATACGCTTCTCGGTATGGCGATTGATGCCGAAACGCGGAAACCAGAACTCGCAAACGTTACAGGTGGACTCTCTGGTCCTGCAATAAAGCCTGTAGCACTGCGATTGGTCTGGGAGGTTTACAAAAGTGTCTCGATCCCAATCGTCGGGATGGGCGGCATTATGACTGCGACAGATGCTGTGGAATTTTTCATCGCTGGTGCATCTGCAGTGGCGGTCGGGACAGCGAACTTCGTCAATCCACAAGCATCAATGGAGGTCGTAAAAGGCATACACGCCTATCTCAAACGCGCAAATATGAAGTCAGTTAAGGAACTGATCGGAAGCCTGAAGGTCGATTCGTAATTGCTTTGAAAAGATTGTATTTCCTGCAAACTTCGTGTATAATAACAGTATGGCACAGCACTATGACAATCCAGCGAAATACATTATGCTGGAATACTCACAAGAATTCGCAGAATTTATGGTCGGACATTCAGACATAACAGTTCTGGAGAGACTTGAAACCGAAGAACCGACATTCAAGACGCACCAAAATGACAGCACGTTGAAGGTACAGTTCGGCAATGAAACAGTGATACTGCACACCGAAGTGCAAACGGATGACAGTAGCAAGCCGATGTGGTCCCGCATTGTCGGATATAACGGCTTTCCCGTGCGTTTCCACGAGCTCCCGGCCCATCCCCTCCTCC
>JAPPDN010000306.1 GCA_028824575.1 Candidatus Poribacteria bacterium
AAGAGAAGCAAGCACAGTGACCAACGGCAGGAAACGTTTCAACTCTGGCACAAGCAGTTCGGGCTGAATGAACACCTGAACACCGTCCATATCTGTGGGAAACGTTACATCACTCAAGGCAGACGTTTTACCCATTACCGTATCAATCACAGACTTTAATCCTGCAGTTGTTGTGCCTAAGACAAAATAGTCATCGACGATCGCATATCCGCCTGCAACTGCCAACAGAAAATTGAGACGGAGTTGCACGGGTTGAACCGTAACACCGTTGTAATCTTGCGGTTCAAGGAATTTAAGCTGCTTACCGGCGACAGAAATTTTTCCCTGTTTCACAATATCTAATACGCCCTTCAATGCCTCAGGAGCCTTAGCATGCGTAATCAGAACCAATGAAGGCACTACCGCTACCGCATCAGGTTCAGCGGTAGTTAACATCACAGTCAAGTCTGTCCCCAAAACTTGGGAAAGATCGATATTGCCGAAGAGTTCCTGCATCTGCTGATTCGGAACTGAAAACGTAGTGACAAAAGCAGTCTGCTCAGGAAAAGCGCGGAACGGTTTTGCGTCATCTGCAGCAAGCAGCTTACTCTGGTTAGTGTCTATGCGCTTGCGGAGGTGATGCTGTGAAATAATTACGCCATCCTCATACCGATTGCTAAACGTCCAGAAGTCCGTCCCTTCAAACATTCCATAAATCTGTTTAATAAGAGCGTTAGACTGAACAGTATTCAGGACAGGGACGATCTGTTTTATATCTGCATATCCGGTGCTTTTGTCTTGGCGATAGTTTTCCCGAATCTCTGTCGTCATCGGGTGCTCCGCGAGGAAGCCTTGTCTATTTCTTACCTTTTTCGCTTCAGGGAGCCTCGTATTATAGATGTCAAGCGTCTCTATCAATAGCGTAGGATCGAGGCTTAATATCCCAATTCTCCCGATGAAGGTATAACTAAAATCGCGTGGATACCCTGTAATGGTATTGATCGTGAATTCGCCATATTTGTTTTGGATACGCTTGTAGCGTGGATTGATAGCATCCGTTGCCGTCATTGCTTCAACGCTCAGTTTCTCCTGTGCCCCTACTGCTGTGATGAGAAGAAACGTGAACTCGCCTTCGCGTTGGTAAACAGCAAGAATTGTCTCTTCACCAAAATAGCCGGTGACCGTCTTAAGGTCGAGTCTGCCCCCCATCTCATATTCCCATAACAGTTTTTGATACACAAGTTCTTTCCACCAACGTTGTTCCTGAATTTCAGCGAGGAGTGGCATTTCCGCTGTCTGTTTTCCGAATTCACTACGGTTGAAAGTCTCAACCAACCCTTTCAACTCCTTGAGTGTCAGATAGCAGACCGGAGATTTCGGAAGCAGTGTAATCAGGTGTTGCTCTGGCTCCCACAACGCCGTCTGGTGATAAATAACGGATAGCAAAATAATAACCCCAATAAGTCCGATTAGACTCATAATAACAATTTTTTTACGTTTGCGCAGCTGCATCGGTTTCCAAGCCTTTGTGATATTTGTCATAATCAAAAGACTTTCGTCAGCACACGAAAATCTTCGTTGGATATTTTTGTTGTCCCTGCATCCTCCGTGCTTACTTGATTATACCATATTACCTCTCAATAAGCAATTCAATTGACCACTGACTCCAGGGCGATTTAGTTTTCGGTTTTCTGTCGCTTTTGTCGAAGCAGTCGCGATTCGGAGAGTGCTTCTACATGGAAGCGTTTACGCGAAAAATTGAAATTGTTGGACAATTGAAAGGCTCTACTACTGATCGCTGTTCCGCTGGCAACCACGAAAATTATTTGTCTAAAAGCGAAAAATGATGTAGAATATTACTGTTATTTCTTGAAAGAAGGTGAACAACGTTCCAACCCAAGATCTCAAAATTCGACCATTCACTATACTCCTCGTTTGCGTGTTAGTACCTGCCAACTGTTGGTGGGTATCCGTCTCAATTATGCGTGGTGGTGGGAGTCCGACGCAGGTTTCGCTTTTCTACAATGCCGTTATCACCATTCTAATTTTATTAGGCATCGGGATGCTCTTACGTCGGTTGCATCGTGCCTTGATACTTAACCGTGCAGAGTTGCTGGTTATCTACACTTGCATCTCAGTCGGCGCGGGACTCGCCGGTGTTGATAGATTCCTCGTGCTTATGCCGCTTATCGGGCACGCACACTGGTTTGCGACCCCCGAAAATGATTGGGCGAACCTGTTCCATCTCCATATTCCGCAGTGGTTGGCTGTTAGCGATAAGCGTGTTCTCGATGGAGATTATAAAGGGTTCTCAAGCATATATGATC
>JAPPDN010000671.1 GCA_028824575.1 Candidatus Poribacteria bacterium
TCGGAGAAAAACCGTACTGAAAACTGATAGCCAGTACTCTGATAACTGACAACCCCTCTACACCTCGCTTTTGATGAAAATCAGCATTATCACTGTAAAGAGAATAACATTCATTGTAAGTAACAGAAGCATGTCCGGGAGTGCCCGTTTTGCATTGATACCGGTATCGCTTCTGTGAAAGGAAAACTGCGGGAATGCATCCCAGTCGGCTGTGCCTTTATCGGCAGCGAACCATTGTCGCGATTCAAATATCTTTTGGTCATAAAAATAGTCAACGACTGCGCGCCGGTAACGTTGGACTGTACTGAAAAAGTCTTGAATACCCTCTAAGTCGGTGCCTGCCCAAGCTTCGGTTGCTGTGTCATACAGACCAACTGGTGAAAACCTCAACAGCATTCGACCAAGATTTGCGGGTTGAACATAGATCGCCTCAAGTGCTGGTTTCCGGACAAGCCACGTCCGTTGGACGGTATTGATAGTTTCTTTATTGTAGAAGTCGTAGTAATCCTGTACGTGTGGCACCTGCGGTTCAGATTCTGCTTTAATTTTTCCGGCATACAATCCGGTTTGGTGGAAATAGAGCAATATTGAGGGTTTGTCCTCATCGTGCCAGAAGGTGTATTCAACACCTTCCAAGCCAAATCCGGCAGCCATATCTTCACCGCCACGCGATGGGGGGCTTAAGACAGCATCATTGCGGATAAACTGCTTGTTTTCTCTATCTAATTTTTCCCACATCTGTTTGATTTGATTATAGACGGAGATTTGCGTTTCCGGTTGCGGGACGATATCAACTGCAGTAAGAATCAGGTTCGGGTACACAAGCACTAAAACGCCCCAGACGAACATACAAAGCATGAGCGCGGTGCTGGTGCGACGCGTCATTGCAGAGATGCATAACCCGATGAGATAGAACAACGACACATAAAGCAGTGATGTCAGGACAATCCCGCCGATGCGAAGAAAATCATCCGCGCTCAAGGCAACCGTAGTGGATGTTGTCAGCAAGATGATGGACAGGAGAAGGCTTATCAACAACGGCACAAGTAAGCAGAGCATCGCGCTGATGTATTTGGCAAATAGGATGTATCCACGCTGGATTGGGTGCGTCAGCACAAGGCGTAATGTGCCGCGTTCACGTTCGCCAGCGAGCGCATCGTAAGCGAAGATCAGCGCGAGCAGGCTGAGTACGCCCTGAAAAACAAGCACAATATCAATTGAAGTGAAGAGATTGAGAAACGGATTATCCGCCCCGTGTTTCTCCGAATCCCAAATTGTCGGCACAAAGGCGTGGTATACCTCTATTTTGTTTCCCACCTGCTTATCTAATCCGAGATTGAAGATGCTCAACGGGTTCGGCGGGCGATGGACAACTAATGTTCCGGAGTAACCGGAATAGGTTTTTTCCGCGCGTAAGTCCTCGTGACTCGCCTGGACAGCCGTGTTGTAAGCGGTGAGTCGCTGTTCATAGTCCTTGAGGAGCACAATAGTATTGGCGACCACAAGCAACAGTGTAATGAAAACAGCTGCCGCGAATCGGAATGTCATTAGGTTGTCAAGGAGTTCTCGACGGATCAGGGTCATCAGCATTTCTATTACACCTCAACGCGCACAAACGCCAGATACGCACCCGACAGAAGCACTAAAACAAATAACGTTAGCAGTAACAATTCCATTGCTGCAGTATTGAAATCCTTGCTCAGATTAAGCGTATCTTCAAACTTCGGAACTGCTTCTGGACTGACAGGCTCCTGCGACATGCCGGTTCTAACCCCGAAGATATGAAGACTTTCTGGATCCGCCTTATCTGTATCAACAATGAATGTTCGGAATTCTCGTGCGTAGGTTTTCACATTTTCTAAGAATTGGAGGTGTCTCTCAAACCCTGTTCCGGCGAAGGATTCAATGAGGTTCTGGACAATTGTAACAGGCGAAATCCGAGTGATGGTGCGTGCTTGGTATACCTCAGCAATCCGCCGGTTTAAACGTTCTTCGTGTAACTGCTCTTGCTGTTCCGCATCTTTGGTGACGTACGCACTATCCATCTCTATTCTCTTGGGAGAACCCTCAGGCCCTTTATGGTAATCGGCGTAGTAGTCACTTGAGAGTTCCTCATGAAGTTTCCATGAACGTTCCGAGAAGTCATAAGTAGGTCCTGATGATGTAGATCTACCCGCAATCGAAGCGAGGGTACTCGGCATAAATACTACAAATACAACCCAAACCAATAGAAGTGTTACGAGACTCACCCCGCTCCGTTCTACCCGGCCCGACACCAGCATCCCCAATCCCAGAA
>JAPPDN010000740.1 GCA_028824575.1 Candidatus Poribacteria bacterium
CTCACCGTTTTTGGAATCAAAAGCTTCTCACATTCCTTCCTGTGCTGTTTGGTACTCTGATTCTGCTGTAAAGTACTTTTCAAAGGCTTCGGCAGCAGCTGCATCTTCAGTTGAAGAAGTCTCTTGCGACATAGATTCTTCGGAATCTGCATTTTCGCTATGGACCTGGCTGTCGTCAATTTTTTCAGACGTTGCAGTATTACCCATATCTTTTGATTCTGTATCTATACCCGCGTCACCTTCGCGAGATTTTTGTGTAGTGTCAGAAGGCTCTGGTTTTACCGATAAGTCGCTGCTGGATTGTAACGGAGCACTTTTATAGACCTTTTTAGGTTCAGCCGTTAGTGTTTTCTGAGCAGGCCGATGATGTCCAAAATACCAAAGCGCGATCACACCTATCGAGAATAAAACAACATAGATAAGCATAGAGTACTTTTTCATTTCCAACCTCCTTATTCACTGAGGGATGGTTTTCCTGCTGTTACAATAGTCTATCAGAATTCTCTAACTTTTTCAACTGCTTAATTTTCCTACGGATCCAAGCTTTTCAGCACCTCATCCCAATCCTATAGGAGGATTGTGCCATCCTCATTACCCGTGGCAAGGCATGCCCTATCTATTGTAATTCTATAAGATACCAGATTTTTACATTTTCGTCAACTTTTTTTCTATACTTGAAATGAACATAGACGTAATGGTATAATAATTCTCACTACGGACTTACAAGTGGCATGTTAGCGCATTATTGAGTTGGGGAACATGTTGAAATGAAAACCTTCTTTAAGAAGAATATCCCAAATGCTCTAATTATTTCTGTTGGGCTTCATATCCTCCTATTTCTCCTGCTTGGGACCTTGTATCGACACAGAACTGACTGGGATGCTAAGCCGGTTACTGAGATTGAGATCCTCAAGATCCGCTCACGAAAGTCCGTGCATATAGACAGAAGACTCCCCCGTTTTTCCTTTCAACCCTCGGCATCTGCGGAGAATGTGCAGCAGATGAAGACTGTTAAGGTTGAACCCCCATCGCTTAAGACATCAGCAACATTTGTATCGTATCCAGATGCGACAGTCGAATTGCAGACACCGGAACTTTCCTCACCCGTCCGTTCAGAAGAAGGTGCCTATGAGAAAGACTTACAGGCTAAACCCGTGGGCGGATCAGGCACCGGTGGCACTGGTGCTGGATTAAGTTCACGCGTCTCCGGGAATGGGAGGCTCGGAGGTGTTGGGCGCGGGTTCTTAGACGGAACAGGGGGGGAACCTCAGTCCAATCTTGAAGGACTTACGCTCCCTGATTTAGCTCTGACCAAGGTCGGCAAACATATCGTCGCAAACCGTAGCACTGATCTCGTTGATATCGTTTTTGTTGTTGATGGTAGTGGCAGTATGAAAAACGATATTGATGCTGTACGGGAACATCTCAATAATATGACGGGGCTCTTTGATAGTGCCGGGATGGACTTCACTATCGGGGTCGTTGCCTTTCGCGCCGGTACTGGGTACGGTCTGCTCGGGTTGGACTTTGAGGTAATTCCGCAGACGCGCTCTATTTCTCAAGTTAAAAAAGTCTTGTCGCAATTGAAATTCCGGGGCGATGAGAATGGGTTGGACGCTCTGATTCGCGCCGCGGATGAGGTGAAATTCCGACGCGCCGCTGAAGTCCACTTTATTTTCGTCACAGATGAGTATGTCAGTGGTGCGTATTCCTCTATGGATGTGGTGATGAAGATGAAGACTTCCAGAATCAAAGTAGATGTTATCGGTCGTGATGAACCCTTCCAGAAATTCATAGCGAAAAGTACCGGTGGTTTATGGCTGCCGATTTCAAGTCTCACGGTCCAGTAACCCGATGGAGAGTCTTGATCGAAAGATTGCGGCTACAGACGATGGGGAAAAAGGATAAACACTACGCCCTCGGTTTAACGGTCCTTTTTCTCGCAGTCGGTGCGTTTACTGCGAGCCATCATGAGATGTGGCGCGATGAAATTCAGGCATGGCTTCTGGCACGAGACAGCACCTCGATCTTTAATCTCTTCGCGAATCTCAAGTATGAAGGACATCCAGGCTTGTGGCACCTCTGCCTCATGCCGCTCAGCCGTATAACGCACTCACCTGTTATTATGCAGATGTTCCATCTCCTGATTACAGGTGTTACCGTCTACCTCTTTGTTCGCTACGCGCCTTTCAACTGGTTCCAAAAACTTCTCTTCTGTTTCGGATATTTTGTCATCTATGAATACGCGATTGTCGCCCGAAACTACGCCCTTGGACTGCTGCTGATAAC
>JAPPDN010000270.1 GCA_028824575.1 Candidatus Poribacteria bacterium
TAGTTTTAAACCCCCTAAATCCCCCAACCCCCCATATCCCCCCTTATCAGGGGGGTAGGGGGACTTTAAGAGGAAATGCGTAAGTCCTATTACAAATAGGTCAGTAAGGAGTTTTTATGAATATTCTGATGTTACGACATTCCGCTGGGTTTGAACATAGCTACCTACCGGATGCAGAAGTTGCGTTGAAGCAGATTGGTGCAGCAAACGGTTGGAACGTTACCACAACACACCGATGCGACCGCATTAATGCTGACAATCTTGAACAACAGGATATCCTCGCGTTCGCAACGACAGGCAATTTGCCGTTCAATGATGCGCAAAAAGAGGCGTTATTGAACTTTGTCCGTAACGGAAAAGCGTTCTTCGGTATCCATAATGCAACAGACACGTGCTACGATTGGCCCGAATACGGTGAAATGCTCGGCGGCTACTTCGCTGGACATCCGTGGCACGAAGAAGTGAACGTCATTGTTGAGGATACCGACCACCCGGCGACCCGTATGTTGGGCAACAGTTTCAAGGTTGTTGATGAAATTTATACGTTCAAAAGTTGGGATCGTAACAAAACGCGGGTGCTGATGCGTTTGGATAACGATTCTATTGATGTCTCCCGTGGCAATCGCGAGGACAACGATTACGCCCTCGGTTGGTGTCATACTTATGGAGAAGGACGCGTGATGTACACTGCCTTGGGACACCCGGATGCGCTTTGGAGTGAGAAATGGTTCCATGAACATATCGCCGGGTGCATCCGATGGGCAGGCGGATTAGAAGATTAGTCAGCAATCAGCAATCAGATTTTTAGACATCAACCCTTAACACGTAGGTTGGGTTGAACGGAACTGAGGATCCCAATATTGACAACCCAAATACACTTCACGACCCGTTCAACCTGACGGAAATCCACAGAAAGCCCCTACGAGTTACCGTGTGTGCAAATAACTATGGGATTTACTATAATAACGCAAGTTGCCACTTGTTTATTCTCACTGCGAAGCAATAGCACTCCTACGGAGTGCGGTCGCTTAAATGCACCGTTTCTATAGACATAACACCCCTACGGGGTGAAGAAAGTGTCCGAAAAACCGTGTTAGAATGCTCAAAATCCGTGGGTAGCAATTTGGGTTATAATAGGTTAACTCGGTATAACGCCTGTGGCTCGTAGAAGGGTTTCCTGCACTAACAATTCATGTGCCACTGGACGATCAGGGGGTTGGTCTCCCGCAATTGTCGCTAAAAACGCGTCAAGCTCAAGTTCATAAGTGCGTTGACGGCTCTCACCGTCTATCTCTACGATCTGTTCCCCTTGCGAATATCCGCCCTTCGCTGTCTCCAAACAGAGGCGAATCTTCAACCCTGGTTCAAAGGGTTCCACAATAATGGCACTCCCCTCGCTACCGTAGACTTCAAACCGGCGTGCAACCGGTCTCGGCTCCAAAGCAGAGATTGTGATAAACGCCATGGCGTTTTCAAATTCATAGACAGTGAGCGTGTTATCTTTGAACGGTTCGACTGAACTGCCATCGTTTCGGAGGAAAGCGGTGACCTTTTCCGGTCGTCCGAGGAGCCAGAGGACTTGGTCGAGGACATGTCCGCCCAAATCAAAGAAGATACCGCCGATGTGTTGGCTGATACGGGTGCGTGCCTCGCGAGAGATATTGGTTGACATGTGGGCGCGAACGGAGAAAACATCACCTAAAAAGCCGGTGTGTACCCATTCGGCAACCTGCCTGAAGGCGGAATGATACCGCAGCATATAGCCCATTTGTACATGTAGGGATTTTTCTTGGGCGGTATTAATGACGCGCTGCCACTGTTCCCAGTTTTCACCAGCGGGTTTGTCGTACCAGACGTGTTTTCCAGCATTTACAATCTGCTCGGTCTGATCCAGACTTTCGGCGTTATTGCCTTCCGAAGCAATCGCGACGATACTATCATCGCTGAGCATCTCTTCAGCATCTGCATACCAATGAACATCTGCAAACGTTCCTTCGCCATTCTGAAGTTTTTCGCGTTGTTGTGCGTCGGGTTCAAACACGCCTGCGACTTCAACATCGGGATTCACAAGCATCGCCTGCATTTTGCCGCGTGCGTGTCCGTGCTTTGTTCCGTATTGTGCCATCCGTATTTTCGCCATATTTTATCTCCCCAAAATCCGAGGTTGGTAATGTGGTATTATATGGCTATTATATGGACACAAGATTGAATGTCAAGGAAATATTCGGGCTCACTTACCCCCATTTTTTTCTGAGGTATAAGATTAGGGTTTGTAAGGGGATAT
>JAPPDN010000837.1 GCA_028824575.1 Candidatus Poribacteria bacterium
TAGGTTTTGTCTGGGCACCAGATGCGCAATCTGTGTTCTACAATCTCGCTTCAACGGACAGGCTTCAGGAAATCTGGGAGTCGAATGTCAATGGGCAGGAGAAACCCAAGAAACATTTGCCATTCCTTGAACGTGCGGGTTTCTTAAGCCGTTACCCGTTCTATGCATTCTCCCCGGACGGTAAAAAGATCGCCTACACACCGCTTCATGAAGGCGTATTCGTTGCAGATGTCGAAGGGCGGAACCACCGAAAAGTAGTCGAGCACGTTCATGAAGGCATATTTGTTGTGAATGCGAATGGAATAAACCTCCTGGAAGAAATTGCCAATCGCGGCTTGCGGCAGTTCTTTCAAGTGGATTGGTCCCCGAATGGCAAATATCTTGTATTCTCTGTTGATATAGGTTTTGGTAACTATGGGCTCTACATCTATTCGTTTGCGTCCCAGAAAGTTCGGCGTTTAGTACTTTTGGAGGATAGTCTCCCTATTTTGCCGCGCTGGGTTGGTAATTCATTACCAGTACAACCGCTAAATAAGATGGCTGTGACGTGGGGCACAATCAAAAGTTCAGAGAACTAATCCGATCATGTTATGCCAGCGTGCACAGCCAAATTCGCTGCTAATATCCCTTCTCTTTATCAATCACGCTGAGAAGCGGTTTACCAACGAGCAGTCGTTCTAAGTTATCACAGAACAGTCCAACCGATCGATCCAAACGAATTGGCGACCCCCCAGCGACGGGCGGTGTAACAATGACATGCGGCAGATCTCATAGCGGGCTGTCAGTAGGCAGCGGTTCCTCAGGTGTGACATCCAATCCTGCACCGCCAATGTTTCCTGAAGTGAGTGCCCGGAGCAATGCCGGTCCATCTACAATCTTGCCACGTGTGACGTTGATGAGCAACGCGTGCGATTTCATCTGTTCAAACGCTGCATCGTCGAACATACCGTGCGTCTCCGGTGTCAGCGGCGCGCAGATAGCGACAACATCTGATTCTGAAAGCAGGTCATGAAACCGATCCATTTTCCAGACTTCATGAACAAATGACGGGGCTTCAACCGTTTCCGGATCGACAGCGATAACGCGCATATCAAACCCTTGTGCCCGGCGGGCGACATCAATACCTGTGCCGCCGAGTCCGATGATACCGAGCGTCCGTTCACTTAATTCCCACGTCGCGAGGCGGATTGACATCCGGTTATCCCATGTCCGCTCGCGCACTGAGCGTCCGATGCCCCGTAATAGTCCGAGGAGTAAAGCCCACGTTTGGTCTGCCAGATGTGGACCAACGAAGCCTTTTGCACTTGTTAGAATAACATCGCTCTTGACAAATTCCGGGAACAGCAAGCCGTCAACACCTGCTGAAAGCACTTGCACCCATTTCAGCCGCTTCGCATTTTCAAAAAGCGAGCGGTTAAACCCACCGAACACAATATCGGTGTCCACAATTTCACGCAATGCCTCTTCTGAATTCTGTGGTTTCACAAGTGAAAGGTCGTCAGAAACGGATTCGATCTGCTGCTGTTGTTCCGGCATCATGTCGGTGTTAATCAAAATTTTCATGTTGACATCTCCCGTATATCGTGGTATTCTATATAAACATAGCGAAATTCATGCTAAGAACACATTCTCAGAAAAGGAGAATTCTATTGTGATCAGTTTATCTTCTATGCATTCGCGTAATTGGCACGCGCGTGCTGTTTCTATCCCTGTTTTGGCAATCAGTATACTTCTTGCTGCAATCTTCATCGCGAGTTGTGGCGACGAAGGCGATATCACTGAAGATACCACCGGTATGACAGATGTCCTTCAACCGACAACGACACCTTCTGAAACGCCGTCCCCACCTCCAGTAGATGAGCCACCACCAGCAGATGAGGTCGTTGAAGAACCGGGGGTCTCTTTTCAAAACGATATTCAGCCCATCCTCGCCGAAAGATGTGCTATTCCAGGATGCCACGTCGCCGGGCATTTTACAGGGTTGGACCTCAGCAAATACGATCCCTTCAAAAAAGGCGGAAATGGCGGTGCTGCATTTGTCGCCGGTAATGGCGAAGGCAGTCTTGTTGTCAAACGTATTGATGGCGGAGGCATGCCCCCTGGCGGCCCCCCGTTGGACGCAGACCAAATCCAACTCTTCATTGATTGGATTGATGAAGGTGCCGAAAATAACTAAAGTTTAGCATAGCATATCATTCCTATCTTCCTGTGTCAAGACGAAAACAGAGCTCACTTACCCCCATTTTTTTCTGAGGTATAAGATTAGGGTTTGTAAGGGGATAT
>JAPPDN010001003.1 GCA_028824575.1 Candidatus Poribacteria bacterium
GTTTGACACAGAACGTATCTACACCACCATAACCGAAGCAAAAGAGAAACACGATGCGCAGGCTTGTCTCATCTATGCCTCAACGACTGTTCACGCCAAGTTAATCGTCGAAAGCCTGAATCTCGGTATGCATACGCTCTGTGTCAAACCCATCGCAACAACACAGGCAGAATTCCACGACATTATCCGAGCACACAAGGCAAATCCTGGTTTAATGCTCGTCCAAGGGCAGAACAAACGCTGGAACCCTGCCGCCGCGAAGATGCGAGAATGGCTCCGCGAAGATGGCGGTATCGGTGAAATGTTAGCCGGTGAGTGTCGATTCTGGATACGACAGAACCTATATACCGGACCTGATTCCCGACAACCTGATGCTTATGTGGATGGGCTTTTCTTCCATGCAGGCTGCAGCCATCAACTTGATCAACTCGTTGCAGCGAAGGGACTCCCGAAATATGTCACCGCACATGTCCACAACCGTCGAGATCCCGCCCTCGGGCAAATTGAGGCATGGGGGACAGCAGGTGGCAATGCACTTATGGAATACGCAAACGGCGCGCCTTTCTCTTATGCCGGAACACGGGCAGGGCATGCCGGGCCTTTCGGTTGGAGTGGAAGTTGGAGCTTTCACGGCGAAGAAGGTGATCTCCGACGAGACGGAGGGCATCTGCAATTTTTCCAACTCGGCGAAAACATTGAAGATTTAACGCTCCAAGATTTACACGCGGGACTCATAGAAGACGATCGGCTGCAATTTGATGCCTTCGCACAGGCGATTGCCAACGGCACAGATCGAGACTGGATGCAGGAAACAACCCTCGGTACATGGATACTCATGGAAGCCTGCAACGAGTCAGCGCGGACGCACGAACGGGTTGATGTTGAAGCGTTCGCTAAGAAGATGCTTGCTTAGTGAAAAGACGAAATTTTCAAGTTCTCAATTTTGTTTTCTTCCTGTTTTAAAGAACGCGTAGCCCGTAATGGAATGGAGAGCGGGTATACGGGGAGGAACGTCGAATTCCAAACTCACCTGAACGAACCGCAAGGAAAGTTAAAAATATGCAATCTCCACACGGCTCAGCGTTCCGTCCGTCTGTGATGGGTCGGAACGGGATGGTTACATCTGGACATGTGCTTGCTTCACAGGCAGGCATCCAGACGATGATGGCAGGCGGCAACGCTGTTGATGCAGCTATCGCAACCGCTGTGGCTCTCGGTATGGTTGAACCTGCTGGCTCTGGCCTCGGGGGTGACGGGTTTATTCTCATCTATTGGGCGGAAACCGGACAAGTCGAGGCAGTCAATGGAACTGGACCGGCACCACGCGCCGCAACTCGAGAAACCTACCTTAAAGACGGTGGGATCCCGATGAAAGGCATACGGAGTGTGTCAGTACCCGGAATTGTTGACGCATGGCTTCTCGCGCACGAACGTTACGGGGCACTCAAATTAGAGGATGTTTTCGCGCCCGCAATTTCACTCTGCGAAGACGGATTTCCTGTCAGCCATAGACTTGCTGGTGGTCTTAAAGGCGAGAATGAACGTTTTGCCGCTGAGCCAGACAGTCGCGCTATCTTTACAAACAATGGTGAACCCATCCCCGCCGGTCAGTTCATCGCCAACCCTAATCTCGGTGCAACACTCCAAAAAATCGCAAAACATGGCAGAGATATATTCTACAAGGGTGAAATCGCCAAAACTATCGGTGAATTCAGTCGCGCTCACGATGGACTCTTAACGGCTGAAGATCTCGCTGACTTCCACGCACACTGGGCTGACCCGATACATGTCAACTACCGCGGATACGAAGTTTATGAGATGCCTCCAAATTCGAGTGGGCATATCTTGCTCCAAGAATTGAACATGGTTGAGCTATTTGATTTGCAAAATTTGGGATGCAATACTGCCGAGAGTGTGCATTTGATGGTTGAAGCGAAAAAACTCGCTTTTGCTGATCGCGAAAAATACATGGCAGATCCTGATTGGGTGGATGTTCCGATAGAAGGAATGTTATCGAAAACCTACGCTGCCGAACAAGCCGAACGCATTGACTTAGAGAAAGCCGCTTTCGATGTACCCGCCGGTGGGCCAGAGGCACACGAAGATACGACCTGTTTCTGCACCGCTGATCGCGCAGGCAACCTCGTCTGTATTCTGCAAAGCATCCAATCCGGGTTCGGTTCCAGTCTGGTTGCTGGGGACACAGGCGTTCTTTTGAACAATCGCATGACCTATTGGCATTTGGAAGAGGGACATCCGAACTGCTTGATACCGGGCAAAC
>JAPPDN010000256.1 GCA_028824575.1 Candidatus Poribacteria bacterium
GGCGGCACGATGTTTATTACGGGGAGCCACAAAGCGGCTTATACCGCACCAGAGGATGCACATACGCAAGGCTGGGAATTTTGGGATACCTATTCATGTCCTGCTGGGTCTGTTATCATCTTCACAGAAGCAATTACGCATAGTGGACAAGCATGGCAAAACCCTGATGTTGATCGGGTCGCTATTTTCAATGCTTATAACTCAGTAGATAAGCGGTGGACCCTGTCGAGACCGCCGCAAGCGTTACTTGAGGAGATGCCTCCGAAACGCCAGACCCTCTTCCGTGATGCTTATGTAAAAGGCAACGTAACCGGCACAGCGTTTGATATGGCACTGTAACCCTACTGAAGGATGAGAGATGGAAAACAACAAGCAAGATGCAGAAGTTGCTCGGAAAATCCTTGAGCGGATGGGAATTTCCGGGGAACCGATTCCTGCTGAAGAGCTCTAAGCACGGATGGTCCGTAACGGCATCCAGCCGGAAGGGAACGAGTTTAGTCGCGCAATTATCGAAGAACGCGAGAAATAAAGGAAATCAACTATGACACCCAGGCAACGTTACCTGTTCGATGTAACAGGATATCTTCACTTAGAAAACGTCATCACTGGCGATGCATTGGCAGAAGCCGCTGAAGCGGTTGATAGATATATCACGACACCGCCTGATGAGTTGCCACCGGGTTTCGAGCAGCAAGGACTCCATCAACACGGATTTGCTTTCGATAAATCGCTTGAATGTTTAACGATGCATACGGCACTATGGCCGATTATCAAGGAGTTGACGGACAATCAACCACGGTTCGGCAGAGGCTCCTTGAAACATGATAAACACGATTTGTGGGAGGCGGGTGAGCGCGCAAAGGTAAACCCCGGTGGATTACACTGCGCACGCGATGACTATGGATGGTATAGCACGCGTTATGAGGTTGACAACGGACGTATCTACTGCGATAACTTCGTCTGTTTCCCGTATTTCACAGATGTCTATCCGGGTGATGGCGGCCTCATCGTAATCCCGGGATCGCATAAAAGCGAATTCGCTCGGCCAAAGGAGCTGCTGACGCTTAATGAGGAAGACGGGATTGATCCGCTTGAAGATCCTGTTTTTGTCAATATTACACCGAAGGCGGGCGATATTGTAATTATTTCGGAATTACTTACGCACGGTGTGCTGCGCTGGAAGCCAAAGGATCGGGATCGACGGTTCCTCGTGTTGCGGTATTTCCCGCAATACACGGGTGCGCATAGCTTCCCGCAACCTATTCTGGATCGGTTATCGCCTGAGACATTGGAATTGGTGGAATCTGCTGGGTATGGACATATCAAGGAAATTGCAAAGCAGGATGCGGTTACGCTGACGGTGTAAAAGAGGCGAATTTACGAAACATCGGTGAGTGTTCCAGTTCAATCGAGCTGTTCATCAAACACGCCATTAACTTACACCCGGCTAAATTGGCGAAGGTATTGTATAGATAGAGTTATTACTTATTTCCATAACACCCGGGATTGTCCCCCAAACACCTTTCAGAGACATCCGTTGTGGATGCGATGCTCCAAACTTTGACGTATCGTCCCTACAAAACCCGATACGCGCGCAACAACGGCTAAAAAATTCCATATCTTTTTCCATTTTCTTCAAATTATGTAAGATTTCTGTCCATGAATTCGTCTTTAATATACAGAGGGATAAACCGTACCGCGATGCTTAACTTATCAGATTCCGTATTTGAGGCAGTCATTTGTCAGATGTAAGCACAACGGAATCTATTCATTGGGGGATCCTCATGGAAAGAGAAGACGATGTTCAACTCATTTACAATATTTTGTCTGGCGACGACGAGGCATTCAGCGTCTTAGTCCAAAAACACCAAAAGAGCGTTCACACGTTCGTGTGGCGGAAGATCGGCGATTTTCATCACGCCGAAGAAATTACGCAGGACACCTTCCTACAAGTTTACAAAAAACTTCCGGCACTCAAGGACCCCCATCAATTTACCCGATGGTTGTACGTTATTGCAAATAGGCTTTGCATCGATTGGATGCGTAAGAAGAAACTTATGGTGCAATCGATAGAAGACACACCGATGGCAGAAATCGAGAAATCCGCTTACACATATCACTTGTCGGAACAACGGAGGATAGAGATCTCCGAGCGTCGTCGTGAGATCGTGAAAAAACTTTTGGCAAGACTGCCAGAGAGTGCACGCACCGTCGTGCCGCTCTACTATCTCGGTGAAATGAAGGTCAAAGAGATTAGTAAGTTTTTAGGCATCTCT
>JAPPDN010000382.1 GCA_028824575.1 Candidatus Poribacteria bacterium
GATCGTTCCGAAGTATTTCTTGACCAGATCCGGATACTCTTTGATAGCGGTATCAGTATCAAGGAATACAACACCAATTTTGTCCAATTCTTCAACGATGTTATGATAAACGACTTCGGAGTCGTACTGTGCCCCGACACCGGCGAGGAATTTCCGCTCGGCTTCAGGAATACCAAGTCGATCAAAAGTCTTTTTGATATCGTCGGGTACATCGTCCCAGCTGCGTTCACTCCGATCAGAGGCTTTGACGTAGTAGTAGATGTCGTCAAAATCGAGTTGCGAGAGGTCGCCGCCCCATTTTGTCATCGGCTTCTGCTTGAAAATCTTATAAGCCTCAAGCCGGTACTGGCGCATCCAGTCGGGTTCACCTTTAATGTCGCACATCTGATTGATGACTTCCTCGTCCAATCCCTTGCGTGACTTGAACGTCGGTTTAATATCGTCGTGGAACCCGTATTGATAGTCTTTACTAACTCCGAGTTCTTCTATCGCGTTCTTTTCAGAATTTGCCATTTTACTTCCTCCTTCAGTAGCCGTCGGTATTCAGTTATCGGTTTTCAGTCAGCAGGTTACCTTTCTGATAACCGACACCCCTGTTCTAACAACTATTCATCAATACCGTGTTTTTCACGAATCGGATCGTAGCCCTCTGCTTCTAACACCTGTGTCAATTCCCATCCGCCGGATTCAACGACTCTCCCATCAAGCAGGATATGTACGAACTGCGGGCGGATATAGTCCAACAAACGTGGATAGTGAGTGATAATCAGGACACCCAAATCCGGTCCGATCAACTGACTCACGCTTTCACCGACGATTCGTACAGCATCAATATCGAGTCCGGAATCGGTTTCATCGAGAATAGCGATTTTCGGTTCAAGCACTGCGAGTTGTAGGATTTCAGCACGCTTCATTTCGCCGCCAGAGAACCCATCGTTGAGATACCGTCTCGCGAAAGAATCATCAACGCCGAGTTGTTGCATCTTCTCGCGAAGTTCACGCCGGAATTCGCGCATCGGAATAAGTCCATCGTTATCGGAACCGTTCGCTCCTTTGCCGCGGACAGCACTGACAGCGAGTCTTAGGAAATTTGCTAAACTGACACCCGGAATCGCCGTCGGATACTGAAAAGCGAGGAAAAGTCCGAGTTTGGCGCGTTCGTTGGGTTCCAATTCCAAGACATTGACACCATCGAAAATCACCTCACCGGAATCAACCTGGTAAAGTGGGTGCCCCATCAAACCTTTAGCGAGGGTACTCTTACCCGACCCGTTTGGTCCCATAAGTGCGTGGATCTCACCCTGTTGGACACTTAAATTTAATCCTTTGATAATTGGGTTTCCTTGCACACTAATGTGCAAGTCTTTAATTGTCAACTCATTGGCCATTTTTTAATTTCGGACTCCTTACTTATGCTAAATTTGGAACATTCAGTACTTTGCTATTTGCGAGTGCATTTCGTTTCACTATTGTTGTTAAGCCATTCAATTTTCCGCCACATGCGCCGATGTGTTTTGTCTGTCTAACCCACCAGTGTATTTGTCAAGGTTAGAGGCTTCAAGTTTTATCGGCTGGATTGAGAGTTGATATCCAAGTGCTTTAAGAATAATTCCGAGTGCCTCAGTCAAAGGTACATCCTCGTTAGAGATCATTTTTGAAAGGGCCTGCGGGTCCATATTTGCCTGTTTTGCAAACTCAGAAATACCACCTTGCGCTTCAACAACAGTCAGAAGCGACCTCCGAATCACGGCACGGCTCTTGTAGATTTGGTAGTCTTCAAGGATTGTTTGCAGATAGGCAACTGCACTTTCGCGATCAGCAAGCTGCTCAATAAGACATTCACGCCATGTTCTCATTTTTAGTACTTATCCACCAATCCTTGACATATTTCGCTCCGGTTTAACAAAATCTGCCGCATTAATCTTGTGCCCCGCCTCTTTCTGTTCGACTGCCTTGAGAATTAATTCGGCAATCGCTTCATCTGTTACGCCTTCGCGTAGTGGTGTCAGCAGATCCGTTTCCGTTAGCGAGAAGAGACAGGTCCGAAACTTCCCGTCAGCAGTAATACGAACCCGATTGCAATTTTCGCAAAACGGATCACTCACAGAAGGGATAACACCAACTTCGTTCCCGTTATCCGAAAAACGATAACGTTTCGCAGTGTCACTCTTCGCCTCGCCGTTCACAGCGACTGGCGTGAGTGGATAGAGCGCGTTGATTTTTTCGATAATCTCTTTTCCCGGAATGTACATGTTACGTCCCCAAACATC
>JAPPDN010000872.1 GCA_028824575.1 Candidatus Poribacteria bacterium
AACAACCGCCCTTAAACCGATGCGATTTGAGGATATCCTGGATACGACGTTTAGTTTCTATCGGAAACATTTTTTGTTATTCTTGGGGCTTGTCGCTTTTTCTGTATAATTCATTAACTATCCGTCTGAAAAAAAGGAATGAGCACATGAAAGTAAAGACGACGTTTTTGTTTACCTTGACGCTCCTAATAGTTTCGTGCGTCAGTATCTGCCCTGGGTTTGCGCAGGATATGGCATATACGCAACTCAGTTTACCTGAGGGTGCCAAAGCGCGTCTCGGTAAAGGGAGCGTGGGAGAGGTAACGTATTCTCCAGACGGTTCGTTGCTTGCCGTAGGAAGTAACATCGGTATATGGCTGTATGATGCCAAAACATTCCAAGAACTTGCCTTGCTCGCTGGGCAGATGGATTGGGTCTATAGTTTATCGTTCAGTCCGGATGGCAAGACGCTTGCCAGCGGTGGTGGAGATATGGACTGTACGGTTCGTTTGTGGGATGTAGGGACGGGTGCTGTGAAAGCGACCCTCACTGGACATCTGGGCGGGGTCAAAAGCCTATCGTTCAGTCCGGATGGGTCTACACTTGCCAGCGGCGGTTTGGATGGTACGGTTCGTTTGTGGGACGTAGGGACGGACGGTCTCAAAACAACACTCACCGGGCATACAAGCGGGGTCGGTAGTATCTTGTTCAGTCCGGATGGGTCTACACTTGCCAGTGGTGGTTGGAGTTATGATGATACGGTTCATTTGTGGGATGTTGCGACGGGTGAGCTCAAAGCGAAGTTCAAGGGGCGTGGGTTTGCGGTCGATAATTTATCGTTCAGTCCGGATGGTAAGACGCTTGCAGGGGGTTCAAACGAGACAGTTTTTTTGTGGGGTGTTAGAACCGGTGATGTGAAAGCGGAACTCACTGGGCATACGAGCCACGTCTATGGTGTATCGTTCAGTCCGGATGGCGAGACCCTCGCAAGCGGAGGTTGGGACACAACAGTTTTTATGTGGGATGTTGCAACAGGTGCTGTGAAAGCGAAACTCTCAGGACATACGGCTGTGGTCAATAGTGTATTGTTCAGTCCGGATGGCAAAACCCTTGTAAGTGTAAGTCGCGGCGGGAAGAACCACACAGTTTTTATGTGGGACGTTGCGACGGGTTCGGTGAAAGCGAAGCTCACCGGGCATACAGGCGAGGTCGGTAGTGTGTTGTTCAGTCCGGATGGCAAGACCCTGGTAAGTACGAGTCAGGGTGAGGGGGATCACGCGATTTTTTTGTGGGATGTTGCGACAGACACCCTCAAAACGAAACTCGCTGGGCATACAGGTAGTGCCAATAGTGTCTTGTTCAGTTCAGATGGCACAACGCTTGCAAGTCGGAGTCCGGATGGTGAGGTGCATTTATGGGACGTTGGTACAAATTCGGTGAAAGCGAGACTTGATACGGACCGAGTCAGGAGTATAGCGTTCAGCCCAGATGGGTCTACACTTGCCAGCGCGAATGAAGACAGGAAGGTTCATTTGTGGGACGTTGAGACGGGTTCGGTGAAAGGGACACTCACGGGGTATACGGGTCGAATCAGGAGTATATCATTCAGTCCTGATGGGTCTACATTTGCCGGTGTGAGTTATAGTGGTAAGGTCCTTTTGTGGGATGTTGAGACGGGTTCGGTGAAAGCAACGCTCACGAGAACTACAGGTGAGGTCAGGAGTGCAGCGTTCAGTCCAGACGGTACGACACTCGCTGGTGTAACTTGGAATCCGAAAGACTATGGCGACTATGACTATAAGGTTTTTTTCTGGGACGTTGCAACGGGTAAACGCAAAAGGATACTTGATACCGGTAGTAGAATCAGGCGTATAGCATTCAGCCCAGATGGTACGGTACTTGCCAGTTTGAGTTATGATAGTGAGGTCCATTTATGGGACGTAGAGACAGGTGTCCTCAAAACGGAACTCGGCGAGCATAAGGGTGATGTCAGGAGTGTAGCGTTCAGTCCGGATGGCAAGACCCTCGCAAGTGGAAGTCGGGACGCAGGGGACGGTGCGGTTCTTTTGTGGGATGTTGCGACGGGTGAGTTGAAAGCGAAGTTTGCGGGTCATTCGGGCAGTGTCTATAGCGTATCGTTCAGTCCAGATGGCAAGACGCTCGCAAGTGGGGATGCGTGGCCCGACTATACGGTTCTTTTGTGGGACGTAGCGACGGGTGAGTTGAAAGCGAAGTTTGCGGGTCATTCGGGTAGTGTCTATAATGTATTGTTCAGTCCGGATGGCAAGACC
>JAPPDN010000713.1:0-1294 GCA_028824575.1 Candidatus Poribacteria bacterium
CATCCAACGTTACCAAAATGATAACCAAGCCGTCAACGGCATCTACGGCCCCTTTGATCATCACCTCAAGCACATAGTTATGTCCATGGCTATTTGGATTCGCAGCGGCACCGAACAACGCAAAGTTCTCGACATCGCTCAATTCAGGGATACGGTTGTAATGTGATGCTTCAAACGCCGTCTGCCGGGTTAAGTAATACATCGGTTTTCGCGTCGCTATCTTGCATACCTGCGTATTTACGTATTTATAGGTTATCCCGCCGAGGTGTCACGAGTTCATCGTCTACAGATTCATACTGGACTGCCATGAGCCATTCGCCTGTTCCGCGTATCTGGACGTTGCACTTCTTTAGCCATTCGACCAAAACGACGCGGTCGCGTGCTTCCCACTCACAGACCATTCTTCCGGACAACGTATCACATAAAACCCGAATATTATGAACATCCGTGTTTTCTTCTTCTTTGAACCGCTTCAGCAGTCGCGCCACATCTTGGCGGGTCATGCAAGCAATAGCATGGGCAGTAACGAATTTAGGCATATTTTTAATAGCCGTCAGCCGTCAGCAACCAGTCGTCAGCAAAGAAGTGTTTTAATCAGGAACCTCTTAAATGCTGACAGCCGATAGCCGATAGCCATTTTGCTGACATCCATTCCTTTAGTCGCGTGCGATGGGTGCACCAACAAGATTGCCCCATTCCGTCCAACTGCCGTCGTAGTTACGAACTTTCTCATAACCGAGTAGATACTTCAGCACAAACCATGTATGTGATGAACGTTCACCAATACGGCAATAGGCGATTGTCTCTTTACTATCATCAACACCTGCGCCACCGTAAATCTCTTGCAGTTCATCGTGAGATTTGAAGGTGCCGTCCTCAGCAACTGCGGTTGCCCATGGAATGTTCGCTGCGCCGGGGATATGTCCGCCGCGTTGCGCAGTCTCGCTCATACCTGGCGGTGCGATGACTTCACCGGAGAATTCGGCGGGTGAACGGACATCAACGAGGTTAACAACGCCTTGTCCGAGTGTGTCGCGGACGTTATCCGCCGTGGAGCGAACGTTGTCATCAGGAAATTTCGCTTGATACCCTGTGCTCGGATAATTCGGCACGTCAGTGACAAGGTCTCTGCCTTCATCGATCCATTTTTGGCGGCCCCCGTTCATCACCTTCAACAGACTCTCATCGTGTCCGTAGTAGCGGAATTGCCATAAGGCATAGGTCGCGAACCAGTTGTTATTATCGCCATAGAAGATAACGGTGGTATCGTTAGCAATGCCGCTATCGTTGCAGA
>JAPPDN010000713.1:1304-2266 GCA_028824575.1 Candidatus Poribacteria bacterium
GTTGCAGAGTGCTTCAAATTGTTCTTTCGTGAGAATATCGCGGCGAATCTGGTCGCAGAGTTGTGTCTGCCAATTCAGTCCAACTGCGCCAGCGATATGCCCTTCAGCATAAGCGGACGTATCAACATCAACTTCAAGGAGCCGGATACCGGCATCACCGCCGTGTGCGGCTACCCATTCTGTACTTACCAAAACATCAGGATTCGCATAATCAGCCATTTCTATTTTAATCTCCCTTGTTCTTTTTTTGGGCTTGCAATACAGAAAACATGCAAGCTCCGCCTTATTGACAAATGAAATAGTACTTCCTTATATTATACATTTCTAAGGGCAATTTGTCAAATGGAGATGCGGTTTTACGACTATCTTGCTCATTTTTCGGCAATTTGTCAAGTTTTTTCCAACATAGTCGGTGCTACAAGCGGGGGTTAGGAAAATTGTGCCGTCTCATGGGTTTGATCACAGATGTCGTTCCCACAGGAAACAAAAATGAAGTCCAAAGCGGTTAAGAATATCCAGTGAATGCGGTTTGCAACTGCACACATTGGACAGACGGATGGGTTTTTGGTGCTGTTAGTGGGAAGGATACCTAACTCGGTAGGGGTGAGGCGAGGTTAGGAAACCTCGCCAATAGTGTGTTTACCAGATTCGCGTGCGCCTGACATATACAGCATCACAACTGATTTGCCGCAGTAGGTGCGGATTTCGGAACACTTTCCGCATCGCCACCGGTGAGTGCGTCTTCAGGAATATACTTGCTGTAATCCGCAATATTCCCGTGTGTTACCGCATAGATAACGATATTGATGAGTTGTCTCGCAGCAGCAGGTGCGAATTCGTCTAAAATCTTATTTCGGTCTTGGTAATGACCGAAGAAAGGTTTCTGCACTGCCCCATCCATTACGTGTATCATCGCCTCAGTATCGACGAGAATAGCGAGCCTACCGTCTATGAAAACACCC
>JAPPDN010000563.1 GCA_028824575.1 Candidatus Poribacteria bacterium
GAAAAGAATTCTAATGGTCAAGCACCGTCACGAAGGAGAGGAGTGGTGGTGTCTTCCCGGTGGTCGTATCGAAGCGGATGAAACACCAGAACAAGCCGCGCTGAGAGAACTTTGGGAGGAGTGCCGTGTACGGGGCACCATAATCCGTCCAACTTCCGTCGTTACCTTTGCACCTAACGATCAATATTACACCTATTTGATAGAGATAGGCGCACAAGAAGTATCCTTAGGGAGTGACCCTGAATTAGAAGAGAATCAGATTCTTGTTGATGTTGCGTGGATACGTCTAAACGAGCTCACAGGACGCGATAGAGTGTTTCTATGGACTGCTGGCTTGTTGACAATTCCTGAATTTTTTGAGGAAATCTGTTACTTACCCGGAGTGCCTCCGTAATAAGTCAGTTTCCTGTGTTTGTACTTTCAAGAGTTTTAAACCCAATCATCGAAAAATTGCGCCGACAATATACCAAGGTGTGCTTGTATGGAGCGATTCGTGTGGTAGAACACCTGAAAGGTCCCGTCGTGCCAGTGAATACCTGTTTCGGTGATGACGATTCGCTGGATGTTGGCGCAATGATGTAGAGGTCCTCTAATGAATCAAACAACTGAGATTACAGCAGAAAATGTGTGCGATTTTCTTAAAACATTCGCTACAGATATATCTATTGAAAATCTAAAACCTGTATCCAAACGCCACCGCGGTGGTGATAACTTTACCTTCTACTACCGCGACGATGCTATCCTCAAGGTTGCGCGCAACGCCTACCGAGCCAGGCTTCTAAAAGAATTTAAAATCACAGAATGCTTGCACGCATTATCGATGCCTTTCGTTGTAGCTAAACCGATCATAGTACACGACAAAGGATTCTATGCGATATTTTCAAGAATCAACGGTTCTTCGCTACCCATAGAAGCACTTGAGGGATTTACCCCCGGGGAGTTAGAAGCCTTTGGCAAATCTCTCGGTACCTCTCTCACCTTTCTGCACAGGCACAAATTTCCAGATGAGGTTTTAGACCACATCCCACGCGCTGCCGATCCTTTTGCAGTGGCAATTCGTAACACCAGACAACAACTCGCGTTTATTGCGGAAAATACCACGGAAATCTATACAAGCCGATGGCGTGAAAAACTGGAAAACCTACAGGAGCGTTTAAACCAGAGATGGGCTGTCGTTCACACAGATCTCCAAATAAACCACCTATTTTTTCTACAGGAAAATCTTGAACAACTCGCGATTATTGATTGGGCTGATACCGTGCTGCACGATCCAGCGATGGATCTATCTGAATTCGCTATAGAGATGTACTCGGATTTACCGCCTGATGGTATTGTTGCCAAAAGGGTTATTGATGTGGTTCTGAGGTACTATCAGACAGATGATGATGCAATTACAGAGAAGATCGAGTTTGGACTTCTCATTTTTCAAATTGGGCGCGCCTACCAATGGGTAAAGAACTTGATGAATCAATCCTATTTACCTGATTAGCCCAGTGTTCTGTTAAGTTCAAATTGGGATAAACGGACTTGTAGCATTATGCTGTTGGTTTCCTGTGCATAAAGATGTGCAACCTGATAGGGAACGCTACAGTTAATCACACGCCGCGAACCTACTGTAAAAATAAAGTTGACATAGCAGTAGGCATACTTAGCAGACTTTGGTGGTTCCCCTCCGCATCAAAACCTATGAGAAAATATTGTATCTTTTCCCCGCTCGTGCTATACTCTATAAACCCAGTTTTGGGTGGTACCACCACGAAAACCCTACATTGTCTTCTGCCACCCTCCCACCGGATATAGCAGGGGGATAAAAGGACTGGAGCAAGAAGACCAAATGGATATATTAGAAGAACTAAAAGCACGTGACGAGCGCATTGAAAAATTGGAGAGAGCACTTTTGTTAGTGCTGAGTTTAAACATTGGGAATCATCTTGACAAGTCTACTAAAAATTGTTTTAGCCATGTTCAAACTTTCGCAGTAGAGCAGATGGAAACCCTTGTTGCGGAGGGTGGAAGCACGAAGAAAGTCATCGAAGATTTGCTTGCCGCTAGTGATAAACGTTTTCGTGATGAACTCGCTATATTGGGACGATAGCCCAGGAATTTAGTGTCTATTGTGCATTAAAAGGTCTATTTATTTTCATAATTCATCATAAACATCACATCGGTTACAGAGAGGAACTTCTATGAAGATAAAAGAGATTCGCGTCGTAGAAATCGAACTAAACCCGAAACCGACAACAACGCCGCGCACACCGAGT
>JAPPDN010000131.1 GCA_028824575.1 Candidatus Poribacteria bacterium
CCTGTTTGGATATTTGGCAGTGTGAGGCGGTATGTTTTTTCTACCTCTAATGGTGATGTGAGGAGCAGGACGCGGTTCAATCGGTCATCCAGTAGTGCATACTCGACTTGGACATCTGGTGCGATTTGATAGTTCGCTAAGTCTTCTGCTGTTTCGGCTTGCAATTGCCCGTCAAATTGCAATTGAATTGCGGTTTGGGAAAGTGGGATTGCCTTTAGCAGTTTTGGGAGTTCTGCTGCGTTGGTTCCTGAGATATGACAAAAGAGGAGTGATAGAAATATGAGAAACCGGTATGCCACGCTAAAATGGATTTTCACAATGGGTCTCCAAGGTTGTATATCGCGAGCACAGCTCGCTCCTACGGAAGAGTATATCGCGAGCACAGCTCGCTCCTACGGAAGAGTATATCGCGAGCACAGCTCGCTCCTACGGAAGAGTATATCGCGAGCACAGCTCGCTCCTACGGAAGAGTATATCGCGAGCACAGCTCGCTCCTACGGAAGAGTATATCGCGAGCACAGCTCGCTCCTACGGAAGGTCGCGGTCTACGGCACATCTGTTGTGATAAAGACAGCGTTGAGGACATCCCGCTCCTGCTGTCCAGAGGGTTTGTTGACAACGGTATCGTTAACAACAAAGGTGCTGGAGGAGCCGCCGTCAAGATTGATCGCTTCGGTTGCGCCGAGTTCAATGAGAATGCTGGCGAGTTCGTAGAGCGTTAGACCAGTGCTATACTTCGGTTGCCGCCCGTCTGCGACGACGAGAAAAAGTTTGTCAGTATTGTAAGCGAGCGCGGTTCGGGGTTCATGACTGAGATTTAGTATCGGCGTCCGTTTGCCCGGGGTATGCCGTTTCTCTTCGTTGTGCATTTTCGCCAGCGTCTCATTTATCTTACCGTCCTTGAGGAGTCGGAGCCGTCCGCCGATAGCGTGTTGGACCTGATTCCATTCGGGTGGTGAGAGGGTGAGTTTGAGCGTCCCGCCTGCGCCATCACTGAACTGAGACACGCTTGGGTCTTTGAGTCGTGCGTTAATCCAGAGAATTGCGCCGTCTCTCGGAATTATGCTGTTTCCATCGCGTGAAATTTGTTCCACACGATACGGGTGCATATATTCTGGTGTCAACGGAAGTGAGAGACCCCTAATTATCGCCTCTATGCCTCGGCGACGGTTGGTGCGTGTAGATTCGCCGAGCCGTGGTGTGTAAAGCGTTACCTGACACCCGTCAAGCCGACGCTGATTGATGCATCCGAGCGAGAGTGTATGCGTGCCTATTTGAATGTTGGCTTCCATTCTCACGGTGGAACTTAGGAATTCGCCCGATTCGGTTACGCCGAAGCACGCATCGGTATCCGTCGGTTGTGTAATCAGTTCACCGTCTTGGATATGTAAGTTCTCTAACACGCCGCCGTAGCCGCGCATATCGCCGAGGACACCAAAACCGCCGTTAACGGCGACAAGGACACGTCGATCACCGCGTTGGTTACGACGGTTCGCCATAGAACGGACGGTCTCTTTCCCTAAAACTTGTGCATTTGCGAGTGCCACCTCAAAGTGTAGTGTGGGTTCATTGCGGGACATCTCGGCGACGTAAAGCACACACGTCTCGAGATCCCAATTGTAACGGTAGAGATGAAGTCCAGCAGTCAGATCAGGAAACAACACCTCTTTTTTGCCATCACCGTGTGCAATGGTGGCAGTCATTAAGAGGAGACAGATGAGAGAAGTGAATTTATGCTTTACGGAAAATTTCAACAGCAAAGTAGTCAATGGGTTGCTCTATAGGCGGATGTAATTTTTTGACGGTGAGATGCACGGCATCTACCGCGAATTGCTCTAAAATGACTGAGGCTATCTTTTCAGCGAGCGCTTCGATGAGTTGGAACGACTGCTGCGTACCAATCTCAACGATGCATGCTACGACTTCGGCGTAATTGACCGTGTCTGTGAGTGCGTCGGTATTACCGGGGTTAACAAGGGCGCTCCCTAAAGTTGCATCGACTTCATAATGGCCACCAACTTGCCGTTCCGCTTCGGGAACGCCGTGGTGGCCATGGAATCGTATGCCTTTGAGGATGAGTTTGTCCATTTGTTGGCGTCGTTAAAAAGGTCGGGGTTAGAAACTGCTCCTACAAGTTAACCTTATTCTTCTTCAATTTCTCCGAAGGTATAGGCAGGTTCATTTAGATCTTTGACCTGTTTCCCGTTCTTCCCGCCGGTATAATCAATCGCTCGGATTTTCCAGTCACTACCGTCCTTT
>JAPPDN010000862.1 GCA_028824575.1 Candidatus Poribacteria bacterium
CCCCGATAACCCCTTCTCGTTGTCGTCCTTTACTTGGTTTCCGTTTGTATCCAGAAATACAGTGCCAGTTGCTGTTAAATTTGCTGCTACACTGTTTCCAATCCCGTAAAAAACCAAGATAACAATCAAAACTGCAAATCTCCATTGCTTGCAAACCATACAAATTCTCCTTTTAGCATAAACGCTTCGGGTGACGTTTTCTGAAACACCTAATTATTTTAACATGTTGTGGACATGTTGCACAACTAATAATATTATCAAACGTTTCCGAGTCTAAAACCCCCTTGCTTTAGCTGGGGGATACAGACTCGCCCTTGTGAATTAGACCAAACCTTGATTCTATGAAAAACATTTGACTTTGTAATAGAAATGTGGTATAATATTCTTACATCGTGGCGGTGGAGTTCTACCTTCCGCTTGGAAGTGCCACCGCACCGTTTAGAACGCGGTGTCACGATGTAAAGGAATCACGATGTATACCACGAACTACAAATTTTTTCGCGCGCCACGCAATCGCAACCTAAAACGAAAGACGTGGATAGCACACACAATATGGAACTATTTTCTCGGTTGGCAGCGCACGCGTTATTCACTCGGTTTGCCGTATCTATCTTACAAAGAAATGTCGCGAGCCTTCACGATTCTGCGTAAGTCGCATCCAGATATGTTTGCACACTGGCGTGAATTAGATTCGTGGGCAGCACGTCAAATCCTCAAACGTCTCGATGAAGGTTATCAGCGATTCTTTATGAAAATCGCCAAACGTCCTCCAAAGTTCAGATCGTTTCGTAAGCCTTACTCGTTCACAATGTGTCCATCTGGATACAAGTTTGCTGACCCTATAGCAGGTGACAAAGGATTTGGAATCTACAGTGACCGAGTGACTATCATGGGGAAAACCTACCGATTTAATCTCAGTCGCCCTATATTTGGCACTGTCAAAACTGTTACGATCAAAGAAGATGCCCTTGGCGGTTTTTACATGTCTGTTGTTACGGATCACATTCAGTCGCATCTCAAGCCAATGACGGGTAATGCCGCAGGTTTTGATATGGGAGTCAAAACAATGCTGACATGCTCCAGTGGAAACCAATATCAATCGCCTCATTTTTATATTGAGTCTATGAATAAAGTCAGATCCGCGAATCGCCAATTGTCGAAAAAAAAGCGTGGAAGTAATAACAGAGAACGTGCGCGTCAACACCATGCACGCATGCACCGCAAGATTACAAGGCAACGTGAAGATCACCATTGGAAACTCACACTTGACCTTGTGTGTCGGTTTGATGTTCTGTTCTTTGAAACGTTGAACCTTGACGGTATGAAACGCCTCTGGGGACGAAAAGTGTCCGACATCGGATTCTACGCATTCTTGCAGAAACTCAAGTGGCAGGCAAAGAAACGTGGTAAGCGTGTTGAATTCATTGATCAATGGCAACCGACAACTTCCGTTTGCCATATATGCGACACACGCGTTTCGCTTGAGTTGAGTGATAGAACATGGACGTGTGGACATTGTGATACCCATCATGACCGCGATATTAATGCGGCTATTAACATCCTTAAGGTTGGGGCATCAACCTTTGGAGTAGAGAACGTTAGACTTGCGATAGCAGGCGGTTCTTGATGATACCAGAATCTCCTATGCTTTAGCAGGGAGAGTATGTCAATCCAATCCCCACTCCCTGCGGAGTTCCGTTATCGGTTTGTAACTCGCACCTTTGTTGTAAAAATTACCGAGCCAACTGCCGTCTTCACGGAAAAAGAAGCGGTCATCCTTCTCTTCGCGAGCGAGTTGGTATCGCGTATCAATGCTGATACGATAGCGGTCAGAACGATTTGGTGCACTACTGTGCATCATATAAAGCCCAAAAATAATAACGTCACCCGGTTGGAAATGCGCCGTTGCCAGTGTGAATCCGAATTTTTCAACCATCTCACGTGGATCGGTGCTGAACACGGCTTCCGTCAAATCACGGTCCATATCGGTCGCGCCGTATGTAGACTTTAACCGGTCATGCCGATGCGAACCGAGGCAGATGACGAGCGGTCCATTTTCCAGACCGATATCCGTCAATGCGCTCCACATCGTGTACCGGTTCTGTGTACCGCGCCCAACGTAAACGCTATCGTAGTGAAAATGGTTGTGCCCACCCTTCGCCATGCAGCGAAGCCATCGTTTGTCAAACGTGATGACTCGACCACCGAGGAATTCTTCGTAGAACTGCATCGTTCGCTGGCTATCCACAACATC
>JAPPDN010000724.1 GCA_028824575.1 Candidatus Poribacteria bacterium
AATGATAGGGCGACGCAGCCCTTTTGATCCCACTGAACGACGTCTTATTACTGGCGATACGTGTCCGCTAAACCTCAACGCAGAGAGCACCACTGATTTAGCAGGATGGCAAGCGGATATTACGTTCGACCCCAATATCCTTGAAGCCGTTGAAGTCACCGAAGGCAATTTCCTGAAGTCGGAAGGCGGAAATACCTTCTTCCAAGATGGCACGATTGATAACGCTGCAGGGAAAATCGCTGATCTGGTTTCGGCGCGGATATCTGAAAGCGGTGTCAGCGGTACAGGCACACTGCTCTCGGTGACATTGAAAGCAAAAGCAGGCGGCGAAACACAAGTGACACTGGAAAATTTTGAATTTAGTGCTATCAGTGGCGAGGTCATTCCTTCCGTTCCGCCCAATATTACCGTGACTGTGGGAGATTATCCGCCTTGGGATGTGAATCGGGATGGACGTGTAAGTGTTGCGGATCTGGTTCTTGTAGCAAAAGATTTGGGTTCCGATGCTCCTGCTAACTTGTGGACAGACGTGAATCGCGATGGGGTTATCAACATCCAAGATCTCCTCCTTGTCGCACAACACCTTGGTGAATCAACCGATGCTGCAGCACCTTCCGCTATTGTTATAGACGGTTTAGATTTATTAGATCCAGCGACAATACAAGCATGGATCACACAAGCACAAATTGAAGATGATGGCTCCATTACCTTCCAACAGGGCATCGCCACTCTTGAACGGCTGCTAACACTGTTTATCCCAGAAGAAACGGCTTTACTTCACAACTATCCAAATCCATTCAACCCAGAGACATGGATACCGTATCAACTCGCGGAGCCAGCAGAGGTCACCTTGACCATCTATTCTGTGAACGGGACCTTGGTCCGAACATTAAAATTAGGGCATCAACCCGCTGGCATCTACCAAACCCGCACCCGTGCGGCGTATTGGGACGGCAAAAACGAAGTCGGTGAATCCGTCGCAAGCGGTGTCTACTTCTATACATTGTCCACGGAGTCCACACGCGACTCCGTCACAGCAGGCGATTTTAACGCCACCCGAAAAATGTTGATAAGGAAGTAATTACCCGTTTTACCTAATCATGTATTAGGGGTTGGCACGCTCAAAAAGCATGCCAACCCCTAAACATATTTAAACGATTGATAATACCTGTCGGATATGTTATGCTATAGGTTAACAGTAATAGATATGGAGGGTACATGCCGACAGACACAACGACACAAGACATAACTGAAGAGATACGAGGACTCTTTGAGACGCAGATCGGACATTTCGCCGATAAAAGCGCAAGATGGTTGTTCCGACAGAAAGAGAACGTTCAGGGACTCATTAGAATTCTCGCAGAAGAACTTGAAGAACATCTCGACTTTCAACGGCTCACGGTGCTGAACAGAAGTTTTGTAGACGATACGCTGCGAGACTTACAGTCCGATATGGTGTTCAGTGTGCCATTTCGTGATGCCACGCAAGGCGAAGACGTGACAGTCTACATCCTGATAGAGCATCAATCGACGGTTGATCGTATGATGGGTTTCCGCTTATTCAATCGCATACAACAGATACGGAGGTTAGAAACATCATCATGACAGGTGCAGAAGCCCTTATAGAGAAAGGCATTGAACGCGGCTCACGTGAGATGTTGATTCACAATATCTTTACAGTGCTGAGCGAACGTTTTTCTCAAGCGGAGGTGGAACCGGTTCGCGTTTCCCTTGAAACGGTTTCAGACCTCACAATGCTAACCGAGTTGTTCCGGATAGCCCTCCATATCCCCAGTGTCGAGGTGTTTTTACACACAATAGACACAACGGATGAATAAAAATAGGAGATTGTTTTGAAAATCGGCAGATACCTTCCTATAGTCCTCCTCATATGCATCGGATTCGCGTTTGCGACAGCAGATGCCCAAGAAAACCTCGCACAGGAGGTGTCCGCCATATTTGAACAAAGCTGCCTCATTTGCCATGGACCACACGGCTCCTTTACCGAGCAACTCATCATTCAAAACAGCCAAGAATTGATTAATACTGGGAAAATTATTCCTGGGAACCCTGATAGTTCTGTATTCTACCAGCGGTTAATCGAAACGGCTGTAGAAAAACGGATGCCGCTCGGACAGCCACCCTTGCCTCCTGCAGCGATTCAGACGATCCGACAATGGATCCAAGCAGGCGCACCGGACTGGAATACTTCTGCCAGAACCGACATTAACTTCATCACAACCCAAGAAATGC
>JAPPDN010000881.1 GCA_028824575.1 Candidatus Poribacteria bacterium
GTCGAACTTGAGAGAACCCAGTTTTACACTCTTATGGGGTTCAGTTGATCATAAACCACCAACAAGCCAACAGACGGTGCGTCAGTTTACAACGCTCAGTCTCACGCATTCAGATGGGTATGTCAACGTGAGTTCGGGTCACCCCGATATTAGGACGCTTTGGTATGACTTCTGGGATGCGCCTTTGGGTCGTCCGGTCGGTGGTGATGAAACGAAAGCACAACTTTATGAGAACCGAGAGGGGCTGTTTATCCGGGAGTTTACTAACGGATGGGCAGTGTATAATCGGAGTGGTGCAGCACAAGAGATCGAACTTCCACAAGAGGTCTCCGGCTGGTCAAGCGGTGTGGAGAATCAACGCCAGCATACGTTGGCAGATTTGGACGGTGAAATTTATTTGAAATCGGGGTTAGAAACCTCTCCCACAGCGGATGTCAACGGCGATGGCGTTGTTAACATACAAGATTTGGTGATTGTTGCGAATGCACTTGGAGAAGCGGCACCGGATCTCAACGGTGATGGCGTTGTGAATATCCAAGATTTAGTGATTGTGGCAAATGCGTTTTAAAAAAGGAGATTATATAACTATGACAATCAAAGAAATATATCGTCCATCATTGTGGTTTCAATTGATCCTCGCGTCCGTTGTGGGCATACTTTTCTATAATGCTTCCGTCCCTGCCGAAGATGCCGAGGAATGGATGCCCGATACAAACTTGAGACAGGCTATAAGGGAAGAGATCGGTTTACCAGATGCCATTCCGTTGGAAAAACGACACCTCCATCTCTTGGCACGTTTTGACGCTCACGACAAAGGGATCGCTGATATAACCGGCATCGAGTTTGCCATAAATCTAACATTCTTCCGTATTTCTATGAATCCGATAACAGACCTTCGCCCACTCGCTGGGCTCACACAACTTGAGGAACTTCATTGTTGGGCTGTTAATCCTCAACGCACCTTTTTCGATCTTCAACCGCTCGCAAACCTAACGAATCTAACAGTTCTTTCTCTATCTGGAGCCGGGGTCACCGATATAAGCCCACTTGCCGGTCTCATAAATCTCCGACTTTTACATGTTTCACACAATCAAATAGTGGATTTTTCTCCACTCGCCGGACTCACCAATTTAAGAGAGTTGCATATTCAGGAAAATTATGGACGCGATTTTACTCCAATAGCGTCGCTAAATCTTACAGAACTGCTATACGATGAAGTGTGTGAAATACCACCTGGAGACGTTCCTGCCCTTGAACGTATTCAGAACAGGACTTTTCCATCGGTAGCGTTATGGCCAGTGACGAATGCTGCAGAAGATGCACAATACGATTTCTTTTGGGGACGATATTTCTCGGTCCGGTCAAAGACGCGAGCAACATCCGCTGTCGTCGGTAAAGTCAAAGAGGCAATAATTTCACACCGAAGCCTGATGGAGATGCATCCGAATCTAATTATTCTTTTCCCAATGGCTATCTACGGTGCTGAAGGTGACGATTTTCTACCCGACGCGGATGTTTGGCTGAGAGATACTAACGGCGAAAGAGTTTTCAAACTATCACGGAACAGCGCGGGAAGCTGGAGGGAATATCAACTTGACTTCGTAAAGCCGCATGTTCAGGATAAGATTGTGGAACAGATTGTAGGGATTGCGAAATGTGGACTTTACGATGGGATTGCCATAGATGCATTTACCCATAATGCTACAGGTTTCGGCAGTAGGCACCTTCATCCTGCGACCGATGCGGAGATTATCGCGGCGATAACCCGCATTTTACGCGAAGCCCGTAAACGCGTGCGAGATGATTTCCTAATCGTTGTGAATGCGAATCGGACAAAACCCATACCTTACGCCGAATACGTTAACGGATCCGTGATGGAACCCGGTCAAGATTATCCAGGGGGATACACATACAGAGGCCTTCAAGAACTCGACGATACCTTAATCTGGAATGACAAGAACTTGAGATCCCCACAAATCAATTGGTCATCAGTTATTCTTATTGAGGACCAACCGCCTGATAGCCCTGATAATCTACGGTGGGTCCGCCTCTTTACAACAAGAGGCATCATACTCGCCGACGCATACGTAGAAGTGCATCATACCCCTTCTCATGTCGTTGAGAAAAAGGAACTTTGGTACTCCTTCTGGGACGCACCCCTCGGTCACCCCATTGGAGAGAAGGGGCAGCTCTACAACGGGCGCGAAGGTTTATTTATCCGCGAGTTTACCAACGGCTGGGCGGTGTATAA
>JAPPDN010000488.1 GCA_028824575.1 Candidatus Poribacteria bacterium
AGGTCAGATAGTACGGGATCTTTTCCGGTCCACGGTTGCACCATTCATCTGCCGGTCCACCTACCAAAATCTCGTCAATAAGCCGTTGACTTTCACTTTGCGTAACAGCGAGTTCATCCGGTTGGATTACCCGTTTCAAGATGAGATAGCCGTTATCGTTAAAGAATTGGATTTCGTTATCAGTTATTTTTCGCATAAATATTGTTCCCATTTCTGCCTGAATTGTATCAGGCGTTTGAAATATTGCCCCTCGCAATTGCGGTGTGCCACGCCGAAACAAATTCTTGGACGGATTGATGTCTCAACTCTTTGTCCGCATTCGTCGCTTTTTTCGCGACGTGCCATGTAGCATCGTTTCCCTTCCAATCGTCTCGTGAATTGCTATTGTTAGCGAGGAGCACAAAGGCTGTCCGTCCTAACATAAAGACGTTTGTTCTTTCGTCAATGCGCGCACCTTTCTGAAATTCCTCCGGTGCCATAAAGCGAGACGAGCCGTACAGCCGTCCGCGATCGTTTATGAAAGGTCCCGGATGGTAGAAGTCGAAATCGTACAGATGTATCCGCTTTTTCTCAAAGTTATAAATGATGCTGCCGTCGTAAAAGTCTTCAGCGATGAAGCCTCGTTTTTCGATAAGGATGTGGACATCATAGATAACGTTGAGCGCATCAATAATTTCAGCTGCTGGTAACGCACAAAACCTGTCGCGTGGATGGACTTCATCAGCACTGAGTTTCCTTTCAGGACGCAGCCCCTCGCCATCTATCCAGTCGTAGACCAATGTGAAGCCATCGGGTGTGGTGAAAGTATTGTGCAATTGAGGAACTGCCTCGTGCTGGACAGCGGCATGAAAATGAACGGCTTGCTTGAGCCACGTGACGTTTTGGGGCGTGTTACCGTATTTGACGAACCAACGTTGGTTATCCACCACTGTCTGGAATGAATGATCCCTTAAGTCGTGCACCGGAAACCGATATGTGATTTCGCCGATCTGTTCTAAGTATGCTTCGATATCTACATCAATTTCGCTGACATCCAGAAGAGGGTGCTCGGTGGGCATTTCTTATGTCCTCATTGGGTGCGACGAAGTTATGGTCTAACCGTGTCGCGTCGGTTTTGTGAGATTGGAATAGTAGTATACACCAAAACGAGAAAAAAGTCATCTTTTTCTTTCATCTACAGATAGGGTATCAAATCCCAGAGAAGGATAGTCCCGTCAAAACTCGCGCTTGCCAAAAGTTCGTTATTCGGTGAAAAAGCGAGTCCTTGGATGTCCGTTGGATGCCCCAAAAATGTGCTGATTAGCTTACCTGTTTCAGTCTCCCACAAATGGATAGGAACCTTCTTAAAACCTTGCTGCCACCATAGACCACCAGCGAAATACTTTCCACATTGCGAAAATGCTAATGCCATCATATTATCATAATGTTTGGGTAAAGATATACATTTATGGATTTGACCGTGTTTTACGTCCCATAACAGGAGTTCTGGTTTTCTTAATCCTCCGCCACATGCTAAATATGAACCGCATGGCGAAAAAACAAATTTTAAATATCTTCCATCCGATAGTGGTGTTTCTACACTTTGTATGACTGCAGAAACTTCACGACGGCTAACGTCCCATAACATGTAATCTGGTCCTTCCTCTCCGCCACAAGTCACATACAAACCGCACGGAGAAAACCCTCCGACATCCCCAACCTTATCGCTTGGAAATTCATGTATCTCTTCACCGTGTTCTACATCCCAAAGTCGAGCAGACGGCTTGGCAAACTCTTGACTTAGAAGAAATCTGCCATCTGAACTGAATTCCAATAGTGTAATTCGGGATTGGTCGTGTGGAAGGTATTTAAGTTGGTGTTTGAGTTTACATTGTTCATGCCCACTTTGTGCGTTCCATACAACGATTGTTCCCTCTTCATCAGCACATGCAAGGAGGTTCGCCATAGGTGCGAATGCCGGTCGAACCCACTCTTTTTCATGTTCCATGAATTCAATAGTTGGCAACTCGTCGTTTCCGATTTCTTGAAGCGTGAGTCTCTTCCCGCTAATGCTGACGACATAGGTTTCCGTACTCGTAGAAGGATATAGGTATTGCCTTTTTCCTGTCGGTTGTGGGCGTTTACTTTTAATGTCCCATAATAATGCCTCAGCATAGTACCTCGACTCAACTCCTAATGTGTTGCCGTCCGCCGAAAATACGACTGAATATGGGTCATAAGTAGGTTGATAGTCAGATGCTTGCGTAT
>JAPPDN010000436.1 GCA_028824575.1 Candidatus Poribacteria bacterium
CAGATGGAGGAAAAACTAGTGAATTTTCTCTCCGGGCAAGTATGAATATTGAGATAGGCACCGAAAAATGGATAACATTTCGGCTGCGTTCAGGAGGTGATCACAAGCCGAATTTCAATGCGGTCTTTAAGTATACCTTCATTGAAAACCTCGTGCTATACGTTGTCTACGGAGACCAGTACGCCAAGGGGACAGTCAACCAATTGTTTACAAAAATTGCTTTCAATTGGTAGTTTCCTTATCTGACTAAAGTTTGGACAATTTACGGATTATGTATATGGATTTCGTTAAAGCACTCTCCGCAGATAACTTAACCGCTATAAAAGCATCTCCTAAAACCGATGTTCACTCCCACGCCTTCTTAAGCACACGTCGAGAGAATGCAGAGCATTGGTTGGGACACCCCCTAACCAAACCACCGCTCAAAATGAAAGGACTTGAGGGGATGCATGCGTACATAAACGAGGCCTTAGCACCTCACTTAGACCACCGCCAAGGTTTTGAGTTCATCGCGGCATCGGCGTTGAATGATGCAGTCCAAGATGGTGTTGTTATACTTGAAATGAGTTTCGATATCCGGTTGCTTAAATTTTATCCAGGTGGGTTAACCGAACTTCGTTCATTTATTGAAGCGTTAGTTGAACAGTATCGAGAGAAGGTTGATTTGCGACCAGAACTCGGCTTTGCGCGGGAGTGTGCAAACGATCCAAAATGGATGCAATCGGCACACGAGGCAATAGAATTAGACATATTTCAGTCGATAGATCTGTATAGCCATCAAGGAGCATGTGCGCCTGAAGCCGTCCAATCCTTATATGCCAAAGCACGCGCAGCAGGAATGAAACTCAAGGCACATGTTGGAGAATTCGGAGGGGCAGAAGAGGTCCGGCGAACGGTCGAAGTCCTTGACTTAGACGAAGTCCAACACGGTATCGGTGCCGCAGAATCGGTTGAAGTCATGCGTTGGCTTTCAGAGAATCAGATTCGGTTAAATGTGTGTCCAACAAGTAATGTCATGCTGGATGGTGTACCGGATCTCGCCTCACATCCGATCCGTATCTTATTCGACAACGGCGTGCCAGTGACGATTAACACGGACGACCTGATGATATTCGATCAAAGCGTTTCCGAAGAATATCGGAATCTCTACCGAGCGGGTGTTTTCAGTGCGCAGGAATTATAGGATATTCTGCTTGCATCCCTCGCGACTGTAGGGGCGAAGTTACCTCGTCCGTACCGTACATAAAGGAGAAATGAATTGTGTCTAACACACAGGAATGGCAAATTCGACAGGCTCTGCCGAGTGAAGTTGAGTACTTGAGCGAACTCGCATTCCGTTCCAAGGCATATTGGGGTTATTCCGATCAATTTATGAAAGCATGCCTTGAAGAACTTACGGTTGACGAGTGTTATATTGAGAACAACCCTACTTTTGTGATTGAAGCTGCAGGAAACGCAGTAGGGTTCTATTCCTTAGAACGCATCTCTGCTGCCGAAGTAGAGTTGAGTCTTCTATTTGTTGAGCCGGATTTTATGGGAAAAGGCTACGGTCGAAAATTAATAACGCATGCCTAAGAAGAAGCGCAGCACCTTGGATACAGTAAAATGATTATTCAAGGAGATCCAAACGCTGAACGATTCTATCGCTCAGCGGGCGGCTTGCTGGTCGGTACAAGGAAGTCGGCAAGTATTCCCAACCGTGAGCTTCCGATATTCTGGATCAATCTGAGAGAATCAGACGAAAATCCCCTTGGATAATCATATTGAAATGGTTACTCGACCCGTGGTTGTCTTGCTGTCGGATTTCTTTGTAAACGGACTTTTGAGTCTTTCAACGGCAGTTTAATGCGCGCGCCGTTGTGTAGATGCGATTCAATGATGCCAAAAATCAGTTCCGTGCTGGCATACGCGCACCGGACACCGCCGCGGGTCGGTTCCCCAGTATCTAACGAGTGAACAAGGTCTTTAACCAAGTTCGCGGTGCTACTGGTGCGTTCAAATTCAGGAAAGGTTTCAGGGACCTGACACGTCCGCCACCCGGGGATATCTTGTTTTTTACGGAGATGCCACTGCCAACCGTTGTTCCAGCATGTAACGGTTCCACCATCGCAAATTGCCTCCCATTCACTACCCCGTGGCGTTAGCAATGCATGTGCTGTTACACCGTTTTCAAACTGGATTGTGCCGCCACCAGTCGGATCCACTTGCAGCACATCTCCATCAAAAACGGAATCGCCTTGTGGAAG